>JAAYUA010000056.1 GCA_012517935.1 Acetobacter sp.
ACGGACATGTCCCGTCCGGCAAGGCTTATTGTCTCTGGCTGTTTTTCCTCGATCAGCCAGGGCTTAAGTGCAATTGTCGGATAAAGCAGGCAATCCACATTTACTGCCACCATCTCATCCTCGAAAAGACGCGACATCGCGGGACCATGTGTGAAGACAGCATCCTCGTATTGCTGATCTATTCTGCTGTCGATGGTTTTCCCGAAAAGGGATTTTGCTCCCACATCCTGTATGCCCTGACAGAGAACATCAATGCTCGGTCCGATGGTCCCGTTCTCGGAAAAATAGGCGCTGATTGCCCATGACGGATCATATATGTTTATTACGGATGAAATTTTACTGTTAAGTTCAAATATCCCTTCCAGAGGCACCGGAACAAATTGATGTCCTGATGATTTCATTCTGGTGATGACAGTATTGATGGCATCGGCAATGTCCGGGTCTATCCCTGACCAGAACGGTAGTGGCAGGCCAATCCGCAACGGTCCTGTCTTCAGTCCTCCCGGCGACGCAAGCTCACCGGAGAGTATCCCATCCAGCAGGACCAGATCCCGCAGGGATCGTGCCATCGGCCCCGGAGTATCATGTCGTGGACTGACGGGAAACAACCCTTCTCTGTTATAGCGTATTGTTCCGGAAGGAACGTGACAACTGGGACGAAAGCCATAGACACCACAGCAGGCCGCGGGGATTCGGAGAGAACCACCTGTGTCTGTGCCTATGCCGAATGGCACAAGTCCGCTGGCAATTGCGGCCGCGGTTCCGGAAGAGGAGCCACCGGACATACGCAGTGGAGCGATCGGGTTCAGAACATTACGCTCCGGGCTGTCTGGATAAAAAGACGTGACTCCGGAGGCAAGTTCATGGAGTGATGCCTTTCCAACGAGGATCGCTCCCGCGTCGAGAAGCCTGCTCACTACAGGAGCCGTGCGTGTCGGCATGAAGCCGTTCAGTGCACTGGTGCAGCATGTGGTGCTCCAACCGAGACAGTCCATGTTATCCTTGACGACAAAAGGAACACCGGCGAGAGGCTTCTGTCTTTGCGTATCTTTCAGATTCCTGTCTTCATTGACCGCTGAATTTCTTGAAGTTTCCGCATTCGTTGAAACAAGAATGTTGCTGGTGTGCCATTGCTCGATCCGAGCAAGAATTTTATCCATCACGTCTGTGGCGGAATATTTTTTCTCCCGGATAGATTCTGCAAGAGCTGTCGTATCGATTGACGTCAAATCCAGACCAGTCATTGCTTTTCCTCAATACGACAGGTGTTTGCGGAGCAGGTTTATTGCTGTGACGTTATATCAAGCAGGCCGTTCATGTATCCAGTTATGTAACAAGACCCTCGATATTGAAGAGCCTGAAAAGCGAACAGCATGACAATATCGTTGGAATATTATCTCTATTTTTGGATCACTGCTTTTTCAATAAAATCATTCTGGCTGTTAATTGCCCTGCGATCTCGTCACGGAAAGATGCGATGACCCCTTAAAATCTGGTGCTGGAAACCCGACGACTGGCAGGAACATATCGTGTGCCAGCCGCAGCTCATGCCAAGGATTGCGGAGAGTTCCGAGCAGGTTCTGGACGAGAACCCTGCAGCGGATGATGTTCAGGTTTGTTCTTGCGTGGGAAAAACCTGAACTGACATAGCCTGTCCTCGAAGATATCCCGCGATTCAAGCGTTCAGAACTGTCCCGCAGAGACGGATGCCGCACCCTTTGCTTCGCTCATCATTTCGGGCAGCAGCTCGCAGAAACGGACAACCCATTCTTCCGGCACCGACGTGCTGACCTTGATGAAGTGGTGGCCGAATGTGTGGCTGTGATAGGTTCCCTGACGGATCATGATTCCCTTCTTGCGATAACACTCGACTAGGGCCTCGGGCTTTACGCCCGCATCAACTGTTTCGATGACAAGGAAATTGCCTTGGGACGGGAAGATAGGCAGATGCATTCCGGGGATCTTGCCGACGGCCTCGTGAATATGGTCCTGATTGGCACGATTGATGCCAATGACCGTTTTCATCCATTCCGATTTGACGGCCAGACCCGCCTGTGCTGCACGCTGAGCAATGACGCTCGCTCCGAGGACGCCTGGTGCGAATGCAGCACATTCGGCCATCAAGTCAGGCTCTGCCAGCAGCGCACCGATGCGAAGCCCTGCCAGACCAAGCCATTTCGAAAAACTACTTGTTACAATAACATTTTTCGTTGTTACAGTAAGTGCTGGCGTGTGTGAGGACGCGAAATCGCGATAGGTGCAGTCGTGAACAAACAAGGCTCCTACGGACTCTGCAATTTTGATAAAGGCCGTTATCTCGTCTCGTGTATATGTAATGCCAAGCGGATTGTTTGGATCCACAAGGTAGATCATGGCTGTGTCCTGATCTACCGTGGCAGCCAGCTGCTCCACAGTCAGGCGGTATTCGTTCTCGGGGTTATAGATCGGGATCTGACGAACTTCGGCTCCCGCCTGTTCAGCAAAAAGACAGGGCCATTTCCAGGTAGGATCCGTTGTCACCATGTTTGTTCCAGGACGGCAGCGCGCACGACATATCATTGCGAGCGCGGACACACCGCCCTCCGTCACAAGCGCCGAAACTCCGGTGACACCCAGATCCGCGACGATCCCGTCACGCAATGCCTCGAATCCCAGAGGTGGTGCGTATGCAGCGAACTCCCCCGAGCGGATGGATGTTTCCATTGCCTCCACCACGGAAGGGTGTGGCGGGATATGATTCGTGTTCTGCCCAAGCCATAAAAGACCCTGTGTTGAGCAGAGTTTGTCAAAATAGCGGTTTCGTTCTTCTATAGACATGAGCGTTCCTGACGTTTCCGGTTATCAATCCATGGGGTGCTGTTTCAGATAACGGACCCACGGGCAGCTATGCCGCCGTCGAGGGTGACGATCGTTCCGGTCGTGTAGCCAGACAGGGGTGACGCGAGAAACGCAGTGAGATCGGCAACCTCCTCTGAGGTTGCTGCGCGGCCTGCCGGATAGTGGGAGTAGAGCTCTTTCCAGCGTGCCTCGTCACCAAGCATATCAATTGCCTTGCGGCGCATGATCTTGAGCATCCTGTCGGTGTCCACCGGCCCTGGATTGATGCCTGTGACACGGATCCCGTCATTCAAGCTGCGACCACCGAGCGCCTTTGTGAAGGACATCAGAGAGGCGTTTGCGGTGCTGCCGGCAATGTATGCCGCGTCCCAGTTCTCGCCGGAATTGCCGATAATGTTAATGATGGCGCCCTGTCCGGCAGCTTTCATACTGGCGTAATAGTTTCGGGTCAGCATGATGTATCCGAAGACCTTCAGATCAAAACCCCGGCGCCAGTCTTCCTCAGTGAGCGTATCGATCGGCCCGGCGGGAACATCCCCGGCATTGTTGACGAGAATATCAACAGGCCCAGCGTCCTGTGCCAGCACGTCCATGTTGCCTGGTTTCCCGAGGTCCATCGCATGGACATGGACTTCAACGTTTCCGCTTTCCTCAAGGCGCTTCTTGGCGGCGAGCATGGCCTCCCCGTTGCGGGCGGCAAGATGAAGGCGTGTGCAACCTTCCGCCGCCAAAACTTGTGCGACGGCAAGGCCAATTCCTTTGGAGGCACCTGTAATGAGAGCTGATTTTCCCTGAAGCTTCAAATCCATAGCCAGAACGATCCTGCGTTTGTATTTATTTTTTATATTATTGCATACACAATATCGACTGAAAAGCGCATTTTGATATCGTTACGAAATTTCCGCATTCTATTCCCTGACTTCTGCCCCCATTTATTGTTGTGCACTCTCCTCTCTTTCAAGAACCACGTCATTAGCGACTCCGTTTTCCGGTCAAAAAATGAGAATTATCGGCTGACATTACGTTGTCATGGACCATTTCGTATGCAAATCTATATATATTGAATGCACGAAGCAGCCTGATCGTCACAGGCTGTACAGCCCTCTCTCCATGACATGATGAAGGAATGCTTACGGTGCGTGCCAGTCCAGTTCTCTCTCTTGAGGAGATGCCCACACACAGGATCGCACAGCCGCGGAATGCGGCGGAAGAAAGGGCCCGGTTCTATAATTCCGGCAACGGTTTCAACCTCAAGCTCGCACCTGTTGCTGCCGAAGATTTCAAGGCCGAAG
>JAAYUA010000057.1 GCA_012517935.1 Acetobacter sp.
CGCACTGCGGACGGCAAAGATACGGATTTCAAGCTTCACGTGACTGTCAAACTGACGGATCAGGCTTCGGGAACGGGCAAGAACCCTCAGCAGTTGATAGAGATTTCCTGGCGCGTCACGGATAGTTCGGGAAATGAAGTGGGGATTGCAACACAGTTGCATGAAATTGAAGCCCATTCCCTGGATGGCTATTGGGGAGACGTCGCTGTTGCGGCAGCGCAGGAAGCGGCGTCTGCGGTGGAAGAAATGATCTCCCGTTATTCCGGGCGTAAAAATCAGCCTTTGCCCGATCCCAATGGGAAAACGCATACACCTTGAAATAATGCTGATTAAATATCGATAATTCGTAAAAACAGGAATATTTTCCGGAGCGCTCTGTTGCATGATTGACTGGAAAGCCAATGTGCATCGTCGAAGCGGTGGCAGAAGATGTTCCTGAATGCGTCGTCATTGATATTGGAAATACTGGTGAGGAATGTCAGCCAATGAATGAAATCCGTCATCTTCTTGATGTAATGGCGCAACTTCGCAATCCGGAAAATGGATGCCCTTGGGATTTGCTGCAAACTCCTTCCACGATCGCTCCTTATGCGATTGAAGAGGCGTGCGAGGTTCAGGATGCAATAGAGCAGAATGATTCTGATGCGCTTGAGGAGGAACTGGGTGATCTGCTGTTGCAGGTTGTCTATCAATCCCAGCTTGCTTCTGAAGAAGGGAAATTCGATTTTCAGAGCGTAACAAAGCGGATTACCGAGAAAATGATCCGGCGGCATCCGCATGTGTTTGGTGGCGCTGATTATGGTGGTGCGGCGTGGGAAGATGGCAAGGAAAAAGAGCGCAAGGCCAAGTCACAGAGTGGAATTCTGGCCGGAATTCCCGATAGCTTTCCTGCGCTGACGCGTGCTCGAAAACTTGCTTCCCGTGCCGCCAGAGTCGGGTTCGATTGGCCTGATGTCGAAGGTGTCGTGGGTAAGGTTCGTGAAGAGCTGCTTGAAGTCGAAGCTGAAATCGCTAGCGGCGACAGAGTGGCGCTCAAGGATGAAATCGGGGACCTTCTATTTGCCGCAGCAAGTTTGGCGCGCCGTCTGGAGATTGATCCCGAAGATGCGCTGCGTGGTGCCAACAGAAAATTTACGCGCCGTTTCGAAGCTGTTGAAAAGAAACTTGCACATGAAGGTGAAAGCGTTGCGGAGCAGAGCGTGGAAAAGCTCGATGCCTTGTGGTGTCAGGTAAAAGCAGCCGAGAAATCTGAGTAATTCGATATGAAAAGGCCGCCGGAATTTCTCCCGGCGGCCCAGTTTTCGGATCTGTTGCAGATACGAAAATTTAGTTGCGGGTTTTGTCCACCAGCTTGGATTTTGCAATCCAGGGCATCATTTCACGCAGTTTTGCACCGACGGCTTCGATCTGATGTGCATCGTTACGTGCACGGATCGCCTTGAAGCCCACGTTTCCGGACTGGTTTTCAAGGATGAAGTTGCGCACGAACGTGCCATCCTGAATGTCGGTCAGGACGCGTTTCATTTCAGCCTTTGTCTCAGGCGTAATGATGCGCGGACCCGTTGCATACTCACCATACTCCGCTGTGTTGGAGATGGAGTAGTTCATGTTGGCGATACCGCCTTCATAAATCAGGTCAACGATCAGCTTGATTTCGTGGAGACATTCGAAATAAGCCATCTCGGGGGCGTAACCACCTTCGACGAGTGTTTCGAAGCCAGCGCGGATCAGTTCAACCAAACCACCGCAGAGAACAGCCTGCTCGCCGAACAGATCGGTTTCAACTTCTTCCTTGAAGCTGGTTTCGATGATGCCTGCGCGACCGCCGCCATTTGCACTGGCGTAGGAGAGGGCGATCTCGAGAGCATTGCCGGAAGCGTTCTGCGCAACAGCGACGAGGGAGGGGACGCCGCCACCACGCTGATATTCGGAACGAACGGTGTGTCCCGGGCCTTTTGGCGCGATCAGGAACACATCAAGGTCCGGACGTGCCTCGATGATGCGGAAATGAATGGAAAGACCGTGAGCGAACGCCAGAGCGGCACCCTGTTTCAGGTTCTTTTCCAGAGACTCTTTGTAAAGAGTGCCCTGTCCCTCATCCGGGGTCAGAACCATGACCACATCGGCCCAGGCAGCAGCTTCATCCGGGGTCATGACCTTGAAGCCAGCAGCTTCGGCCTTTGCAACAGCGGAAGAACCGGGGCGGAGAGCAACGACAATATCCTTGACGCCGCTGTCTTTCAGATTGTTGGCATGGGCATGGCCCTGGCTGCCGTAACCGATGATCGCAACTTTCTTGTTCTTGATCAGATTTACATCGGCATCGCGATCATAATAGACGCGCATGGATTTTTCTCCTGCTTTTATAAAAGACCGTGGTTTATGCCACAGTATTCAGATCGTCTGAGGACCACGGATCAGTGCTGCCACTCCCGTACGGGAAACTTCGGCCAGCCCAAGTGGAGCCATCAGTTCGATAAAACTGTCAATTTTGTCCGTCGCGCCGGTCAGTTCGAAGACGAAAGATCGGGCTGTCGTATCGACGGCACGAGCACGGAATGCCTGAGCAATGCGCAAAGCTTCGGTGCGCGCTTCGCCTGCGGAGACGACTTTTATAAGCGCCATTTCCCGCGCAATATGCGGGCCGCATTCCGTGAGATTCACTACACGGCAGACGGGCACCAGACGATCAAGCTGGGCACAGATCTGCTCAAGAATGGCGACTGTTCCCGATGTGACAATATTGATTCGGGACATTGAACCGTTATCGCTGACAGGAGCGACAGTCAGGCTCTCAATATTATAGCCACGACCTGAAAACAGTCCGACCACACGGGCAAGTACGCCGCTCTCGTTATCGACCAGAGCTGAAATGACGGCGCGTTGGTTGGTTTCCATATCGCCCTGTGCAAAGCGCATTCCGTTTCTGGAAGCTGTTACGCTCTGACTCATTGCCGGTGAATCCTGAATAATTTCCGCTCTTGGGACTAAACGCCAGAGACGGAAAAGGGAAGAGGCAGCGCGGACTTATCTGATCCGCGCTGGATGGTGTGTTGTGACTGCTGCTTCAGACCAGAGCCTGTCCTTCACGGCTGATCTTGTGCGCCTTCTGCTCCTGCTCGGGGCCAAGGATCATTTCGTTATGCGGTGCACCGGACGGGATCATCGGGAAGCAGTTTTCGTTTTCAGAGACGCAGATATCGACGACCACGGCTCCGGGATGGGCAAGGGCCTCCCGGATTGTGGTATCAAGATCGGCAAGGCGCGTGACCTGCATTCCTTTTGCGTGAAAGCTTTCCGCAAGCTTCACGAAATCAGGCAATGCATCAGAATAGCTTTCTGAATAACGCGAGCCGTGGAGAAGCTCCTGCCACTGACGGACCATTCCCATGTAATGGTTGTTGATGATGAACAGTTTCACGGGAAGACGATATTGGGCAATGGTCCCCAGTTCCTGAATGTTCATCAGGGTTGAGGCTTCACCCGCAATATCGATGACCAGAGCATCAGGATTTGCGACCTGCGCTCCGACTGCTGCTGGCAGGCCATATCCCATTGTTCCGAGGCCGCCGGACGTGAGCCAACGCATCGGTTTATCGAACTGGAAAAACTGCGCGGCCCACATTTGATGTTGTCCGACTTCAGTCGTCACGAACCTGTCACGACCTGTTTCAAGAGACAGTTCATGAATTCTGCGGATCGCATGCTGAGGCTTGATAATCGCTTCAGGCGCTTGATCCTGGGTGAAACGCAGACAATCGAGAGCACGCCATGCCTTGATCTTGGCCCACCATGATTCAAGAGTCTGTCCGTCGGCCTCGCCGGGTTGGGCATTCCACTCCTGCACCATGGCGCTGATGATCTTGCCAGCGTCGCCGACGATCGGAACGTCAACACGAATGATTTTATTGATCTGTGAAGGATCGATATCCGCGTGAATCTTGAATGATTTGGGCGAAAAGGCATCAACGCGACCGGTCACACGATCATCAAACCGAGAACCGAGAGCGATCAGCACGTCACAATCATGCGTTGCCAGATTGGCTTCATATGTGCCGTGCATGCCCAGCATGCCGAGAGACTGTGGATCTGTGCCGGGGAATGCCCCCAGACCCATCAGCGTCTGTGTGCAGGGAAAGCCGGTCTGGCGGATGAAAGCCGTCAGTTCCTCACAGGCTTTGTGACCTGCATTGATAACGCCCCCACCGACATAGAACAGTGGACGCTTTGCTGCTTTCATTGCGGCAACGGCAATGCGAATGGCTTCGGGCGCTGGCTCCGTCTGTGGTTGATAGGAGCGACGTGGCTGATTGGACGGGGGCGTGTAGGGGGCATCCCCAACGGTGATGTTCTTTGGCAGATCAACCAGAACAGGTCCCGGACGTCCGGAGCGGGCAATCGCAAAAGCTTCATGCACCGTGGAAGCCAGCTTTTCCGGGTGTTTCACCAGATAGTTGTATTTTGTGGCTGGGCGCGTGATACCCGTTGTGTCGGCTTCCTGAAAAGCGTCGTTGCCGATCAGGGGCACAGGCACCTGTCCGCACAGGCAGACGAGAGGCACGGAATCCATCAAGGCATCCAGCAGGCCAGTGACGGCATTGGTCGCACCCGGACCGCTGGTGACCAGCACAACGCCGATCTTGCCGGTTGAGCGTGCATAGGCTTCGGCGGCATGGACCGCTGCCTGCTCATGACGAACAAGGATATGGCGAATTTTGTCCTGCTGAAACAGAGCATCATAGATGGGGAGAACCGCTCCGCCGGGATAGCCGAAAACGACCTCGACACCCTGTTCGACAAGCGCACGAATGAGGACTTCTGCTCCGGAGAGAGTCCTGCCAGCTTCGATTGTGTGTGCGGACAGTGTGGTTGTATTCGTGATCGCGTTCATATCCTCGCTCCCCGACATGACATGCCGGTTTCTTCCGTGGCAGGATTGACCCTGCAGCGGGAGGCCGGGTTTACGGCTGCGTGATCCTTTCGTCAATGGCATTTTCAATAAATGATAAAAAATGAGCTATATTTCTTTCCATAAATTTCGCGTCGATGCTGTTTTTGGTATCGATAAGTAAAGTGCTGCGTTCGTCGGTCAGGTGCTGATGAGCAAACCACGTTGTTTGCCGCTTGGTGTAGCGGCAGGTTGCCTGAATGGCTTTTTCCTTTGCAGCTTCAAGGGAAATCTCATTGTTGAGAAAGGAAAGCAGTTCCGGCACGCCGTGCGCCCGCATTGCTGGGAGTTCAGAGGGAAGATTTTTTTCTTTCAGGTTCTTCGCTTCCTCAATGGCTCCATTCTCCAGCATCATTTCAAAGCGTGTCGTGATGGCCTGACGCAGGGCGGGGCGGGCCGGATTGAGGCGTATTGCCGTAAAATTGCATGGAGCAGCAGGAAGTGAAGCCTGTGTCCGCCACCAGATCAGGCCGTGCCCCGTGCCGCGCCACACTTCCCATGCGCGTGTGACGCGCTGCGTGTCGCCTGGACGGAGTGTGTGGGCTGTTTGCGGATCTTCTGCGAGCAGGCGGGCGTGAAGAGCTTCGGCTCCATGTTCCAGTGCAAAGGCTCTGGCTTCTTGCCGCGCTTCTTCTCCCGGATCGGGAATGTCGCTCAGACCGCTTGTGAGTGCGCGGAGATACATTCCGGTGCCGCCGCACAGGATGGGAAGACGTCCTTCCGTCCATGTTTCTTCCATGACTCGCAGTGCCTGACTGCGCCACCAGGCGACATTTCCCGCTTCAGATGCGGGCAGAACACCATAAAGCCGGTGATCGACCGCAAGTTCATCTTCGGGGGAAGGTCTGGCTGTCAGAATATGCAGATCCTGATAGATCTGCATTGAATCAGCATTGATGACCACGCCATCAAGTTCCTGAGCCAGAGCGAGGGCCATTGCCGATTTGCCCGAACAGGTTGGTCCGGCAATAATAAGGGCATGCTGTCGATCTTCTGTCACGGCCACCTTGCCTCCTGCATTCAACCCTGCCACACGCAAAAATTATGAGCTTTATACTGACCCTTGTCGCTGCACGCGACACGACCTCCCTTTCCGAAGGCCAGATCACCGCTGCACGGGATATGGTCCGAGGCGCGCTTCCTGTCATCCTTTCTTCGGGGGAGGCTGCTGAAATCGCCTGTGAGACTGTTTCGCCTTCAATACATGCGGCTGCGAGGGCAGCTTTCGGTTCATCCGGTATTGATGTGCTGGTGACGCGAAGTCGCGGACGACGCAAGGCTGTTCTTGTGGCGGATATGGACAGCACCATCGTGCAGGGTGAGACACTGGATGATATTGCGGAACATGCGGGTATCGGAGATGCAATAGCTGCAATCACCCGTCGTTCAATGAATGGCGAGATTGATTTTTCAGAAGCCTTGCGTGAACGCGTAGCACTTTTGAAGGGGCATTCCACGGATCTGCTTGAAGCCGCCTGGCGTCAGACGCGTCTGAATGCCGGGGCGCGAGAGCTGATTGCGACGATGAAGGCGCATAATGCGGTGACGGCCCTTGTTTCGGGTGGCTTCACTTTCTTCACCAGCCGTGTGCAGGAGCAATGTGGTTTCAATGAGCATCATGCCAATCTTCTCCTGTCTGAGGATGGTGTGATGACTGGGGCAGTCGGTGAACCTGTTCTGGGTCCGGATGCCAAGCTTGAGCATCTTCGTCGTCTTGCGGAAGAGCGTGGCGTGAAGATGTCCGCGACACTGGCGATTGGCGATGGCGCCAATGATCTTCCGATGCTCAAGGCGGCCGGTTTAGGTTTGGCTTTTCATGCCAAGCCGATTGTGAAGGCGGAAATCGACAATCGTATCGAGCATGCTTCATTGCGGGCGGCGCTATTTGCACAGGGTTACCCGGCGTCAGTGTTCCGGGACGAGTAATATTGCCGGAAAGGGCTTTTCTGGCGTGCTTTTTACTGTGGGGGCGTGGTCTCCCACATGAATCTTTTCTTTCGGAAAATAAAAAAGCGCACAGGAACCTTTTAGTCTGGTGTCCATCTGTTGGACGACGCATTGCTTATTTCATCTAAATATTTTGTTTAAAATCAATAGCATATACGTAAATATGTCAGTTTATGTGATGCATATTTCGTCAGAGTTCATGCTTTCTGTAGAGCCTCTGTGATCGTCAGGGAGGCCCATTCCGGCAAATATGTCAGCAATGCTGACTTTTATTCTCTGGGAGTGCGGATTAACCAGCATTCCATCACGTTTGATGCGTGCTTCGTAATCGCTCACCGTCAGAGGTTGCCTGATGTCTGTTCCAATGCTCGGATTTGTTTCCACCCCCCAGGTGCGTCCTGAAAAACGGGCAGCGAGTGATCGACGTCAGGATTTTGATGAGATCTATCGCGATTTCGCGGCAACGGAAGCCGAGCAGCAAGCCAGTCGCTGTTCGCAATGTGGCGTGCCTTTCTGTTCGATTCATTGCCCGTTGGGAAACAACATCCCGGACTGGCTGATGTTGACGGCAAATAATCGTCTTGAAGAGGCGTATGCAGTTTCTTCTGCGACCAACACCTTCCCGGAAATCTGTGGACGTATCTGCCCGCAGGATCGTCTGTGTGAAGGTAGTTGTGTCATTGAGAAAGACTTTAACAGCGTCACGATCGGTGCTGTTGAACGTTATGTGACCGATTATGCTTTCGAGCAGGGCTGGGTAAAGCCGGCAATGCCCTTGCGTGAAACAGGACGCACCGTTGGTGTGATCGGTGCTGGTCCTGCGGGCCTTGCCGCAGCAGAGCGTCTGCGTGCGGCAGGGCATGAAGTGCATGTCTATGACCGCTATGACCGTGTTGGCGGACTGCTGATTTATGGCATTCCGGGCTTCAAGCTGGAAAAAGATGTTGTCAGTCGGCGCCATCGTCTTCTGGAAGAGCAGGGAATCATTTTCCATTTGGGTCAGGGAATTGGCGGCGGGAAAGGAGAGATTCCTCTCGACACGCTGCGTTCCCGCCATGACGCGGTGCTGATTGCCACGGGTGTTTATAAATCACGGGATATTGGCGGTCCTGGTTCCGGTCTTGGGGGGATCGTCGCAGCGCTTGATTACCTGACGGCTTCAAACCGACGCTCACTTGGCGACAAGGTTGATGCTCCAGAATTGGATGCGCAGGGAAAAGATGTCGTTGTGATCGGTGGTGGCGACACGGCGATGGACTGTGTCCGCACAGCCGTCCGTCAGGGCGCGAAGTCCGTTAAATGCCTTTATCGTCGTGATCGGGCCAATATGCCGGGCTCCGTGAGAGAGGTGAAAAACGCCGAGGAAGAAGGTGTGGAGTTTGTCTGGCTGGCTGCTCCGGAAAGCTTTCTCGGAGAGCAGGAAGTGACAGCCGTACGTGCTCGCCGCATGAGACTTGGGCTTCCTGATGCGACCGGACGACAGTCCATAGAGCCTGAAGAAGACGGTCTGTTCACAGTTCAGGCTGATCTTGTGATCAAGGCATTGGGTTTTGATCCGGAGCCATTGCCAGAACAGTGGGACGCCCCAAATCTGGACGTATCGCGTTGGGGAACGCTCAAGGTTCGGCATGAAACTTTTGAAACAAGTCTGCCGGGTGTTTTTGCCGCTGGTGATATTGTGCGTGGTGCCAGCCTGGTGGTCTGGGCCATTCGTGACGGTCGTGACGCGGCTCAGCAGATTGATCTGTGGCTGAATGATCAGAAAAATACAGTTTTGTCCGGCAATTTTAAGGCTGCGGAGTAAGAATGATGGATAACATGGTCGATTTTTCCAACTCCGCAATGCACGAAAACGGGGAAGAGTTTGTTGCTGGCTGGCAGAAAAATGCCGAAACACTGAGTGCTGGTCTTTATGATCGACATGATGAACGTGATTCCTGTGGTGTCGGGCTTGTAGCTGCTCTCGACGGAAAACCACGTCGTGATGTCGTCGAAGCGGGTATCGCAGCGTTAAAGGCGATCTGGCATCGTGGTGCTGTCGATGCGGATGGCAAGACGGGTGATGGTGCCGGAATTCATGTTGAGATTCCACAGGATTTCTTTGCCGAAGCGATCGTAAGTTCGGGCAATTCGCCAGATGAAGGTCAGGTTATCGCAGTTGGTCAGGTTTTTCTGCCAAAGACCGATCTGACCGCGCAGGAATGCTGTCGCCAGATTATTGAAACGGAAATCCTGAATTTCGGTTATGGAATTTATGGATGGAGGCAGGTGCCGATCAATACGGCCTGCATTGGTGAAAAAGCGAACGCAACACGCCCTGAAATTGAACAGATCATCATTCGCAACCTTCCGGGTCGCGATATGGAAACGTTTGAACGTGATCTTTACATCATTCGTCGGCGCATTGAGAAAGCAGCGATCGCCAGTCAGGTCGACCTCTATATCTGTTCGCTTTC
>JAAYUA010000058.1 GCA_012517935.1 Acetobacter sp.
AGCCTCGCCTGTCAGTGTATCGAGACCTGCGGGCGCGGCACGGACGAAATCGTCGAGACGTGCAATCCGGAGGGCTTCCCACATCTGCGCTTCGTCGGCATCCGGGCAGGCAATCAGAAGATTGCGACGGACAGATCCGACAAAGATATGGAAATCCTGTGCCACAACACTGATATTTTGTGACATGGTTTCCGTTCCGATCTGACGGAGATCACATCCTCCAAATGTGATCGAACCCTCCTGATATTCACAAAAACGAAACAGGAGATTGATCAGACTGGTTTTTCCTGTCCCGGATGGTCCTGTCAGAGCAATCCGTTCACCAGAACGGATGGTCAGTCCGGCATGGCGAAGAACGGGTTCGTCGCGACCGGGATATTTCATGCTGACATTTGAAAGGATCAGGTCAGGATGAGATGGAAGCCGCACGGCACTTCCGGAAGAGGCAATATCCGGAGTGCGATCGCACAGCGAGAAAACGTTTTTCCCGGCTGCACGCGCACGAGTCATGATCTGCCGTGCGGCCGGAAACGGAGCGATCACGCTGAACGCCGCCAGTGTCCCCAGCAAAAGCATGGGGAGGTAGGGTGCGGGCAGAAGTCCTTGCCGCAATGCAGATGTTCCGCATGCCAGGATGGCCAGTGCGACGGCCATGGCGATGAAAGACATGATGGCGCGGGCAGCGCTTTCACTCATGGCCAGACGCATCTGATCGGCATTGATTTTGTTTTCGAGGGCGATGGCGCGGTTTTGCAAACGTTCGGCAGCACCAAGCATCCGGAATTCTCCCAATCCTTGGATGATTTCTGTCAGGTCACCGCGCAGTGTTTCCTGCATCTGCGTGACACGGGCTGTCGTCGCATCGGTTGCCCGGCCAGCGGCAACAGGCAAGAGAACACCCGAGAGCAGAAGACCACTGCCCAGAAGAACGCCGGCAGGAATTGAAAATGCTGCAACTGTGCCTGTCACGACTGTGAGGCAGAGAATGGCGGTGATCACAGGTTGCAGATATTCGGAGAAGGCCTGTCCCAGACTTTCAGTATCCGCTGCAAAACGGAACATCATGTCGCCGCTGCGTTGCGTGTGCAGCAAAGCGGGCATCTGGGGAATCAGGCGGCTGAAGCTCCAGCTCCGGATATGGCCCGTCAGACGCAGGGCGACATCGTGCGTGGCAATTCGCTCCGCATAACGTGCGAGAATGCGCACTGTGGCGAAGAAACGGACTGCCGCGGCGGGGAGGAACATGTTGAATGCATTCTGCGTCACGATGCCGCCACGCCCGGCTTCCGCCGCTGCGGCCAGCAACCAGCCTGACGTGAACAGCAGGGCGACGTCGGACAATGTCGCAGCGCAGGAAAGAACAATGGTGCCAGCAACCCGTTTCCGGAGGGGAAGCGCCAGAGTCGCAAGACGTGAAAGTGGTTTCATGCTGCGCTCTCCCCGCTGATGATGCGTTCCGAGACGAGACCGTTGGCCACATGCAGGAAGAGTGTGCCTGCATTGATGATGGCTTTCCGATGCGTCGCGACAATCACAATCCGGCCGGGAACATTCTGGATGATGGCCTGAAGGACCTTTTGTTCACTGGCTGCATCCAGACCCGCTGTTGGTTCATCCATGATCAGAATGGTGGGATTGCGCAGCAGGGCGCGGGCAAGCGCCAGTCGCTGGATTTGTCCTCCGGACAGGCTGTAGCCGCCTTC
>JAAYUA010000059.1 GCA_012517935.1 Acetobacter sp.
GGCATGGCGTTTCCGTGCGGCATCGAGATCTCTGGTTTCCCGTTTTGCGACGCACGGGTCTGGCCGTATATGTATCACATACCGCATCAGAGGAAATCACTTGTCGTCTTTGCATGGTCCGCTGTGGTTTCCGGAAATGGAAACAGCACTTTCAGAAGCGAGAAAGGCTGCTGAACGTGGCGAGGTTCCGGTTGGTGCTGTTGTTCTGGATGAAACCGGGCAATGTCTGGCTGCGGCCGGGAACAGGGTTGAGGAACTCGCTGATCCTTCAGCTCATGCCGAACTGCTGGCAATGCGCATGGCTGCGGCATCACGCGGGCGATTGCGGCTGAGTGGCTGCACGTTGATTGTCACGCTTGAGCCCTGTCCGATGTGCGCTGCTGCGATCAGCCATTTTCGTATCGAACGATTGATCTTCGGAGCGTGGGACCCAAAAGGGGGCGGAGTTGATCATGGAACCAGGATTTTTGACTCTCCACGCTGTCTGCATCGGCCTGAAGTGATCGGAGGCGTGCGTGAAAGGGAAAACTCCCTTTTGCTTCAGGATTTTTTCAGTTCCGTAAGATGTAGGTAAAACGATTTATCAGCAGAAAATTTCTGTCCGGAACCGAGAAAAACTATTTCAATCCGCCGGGAAGATCATTGCAGGCGATAATCATGCGGATCAGGGAGGCATGCCAGCCAATTTCTGCCTTGTTCATGGCGCGTTCAGCTTCCCAGGCAGCCTGTTGTGCACGCAGGGTTTCAATCAGCGGCTGTTCACTCAACTGCCACGCCCGCTTCATGTCAGCAGCGCGTTTTTTGAGCGAGTCCAATGCGTTTCGCGCGTTATCCAAAGTGTTCCGCGAAGCAATGACGCGTGCACGGACCTGAGCGATCTCGTTACGGATCGTGCGTCTCGTCATGACTTCTTCGCGTGTGGCAGCCGCCATGCGATTGGCGGCCTCAGTCATGATTGGAGCATTCTGGACATCGCTGGGCAGAGTGATGCTGGCGTGGAAACCAACCTGCGTATCCCATGGGCTCTGATATTGTCCCTGCTTCATCACATCGATCCCGATTTTCGGGTTGGGCATATAGCTGCGTCGTGCCAGTTTCATGCCCTCCTGCGCGGCAACGACGTTCCTGAGCACAGCCTGCGTGCGGGGATCGCGCTGTTCGATTTCTTGCGTTGTTCTGCGCAGGGAAACACTGCCGGTAATTTCATCCCAGGACTCGATGTCCGGCACCTGACTGTCTCCAGTCAACTGAGCGAAAGCGGCTTCGGTGACGGAGATCTGTTCCTGCGCCAGAGCATAGTCCGTGCGGGCCTGAGCCAGTTCGGACGTCGCAGCTTCCAGATCGGTGGATGGAAATTCTCCGTGTGTGACACCTTCCCGGGTCAGTGCAACGATCTGGGCCAGTGCGTTTTCAGAGGCATGGGCGATGGCGGCCTGCTTTCGGGCGATCAGCACTGCACCGGTGGCATCAAGAACACGAACGGCGATTGACATATGTTCGACATCAAGGCGCGCTTCTGCTGTCGCAGCATCGGCTTCGGCCACCTTGCGCGTAGCGGTTCCTTGCCCAGGCAGCCAGAGGGGGACGGAAAGGGAGCCCTGATATGAGGTGTATCCTACATTCGAGCCAATGAAATGGTCGTCAAGGTAGGTGCCGCTCAATTCCGGTCCGCCTGCGAACCATGATTTTGCAGCGCTGGCTCTGGCCTCTGCGGATTGCTCGTTGACGATCAGTTCATTGCGGACGGGATCAGTCGCCCAGGCTCTTGCAACGGCCGTGAGATAAGCCCTGGGCGCTGCCTGCGCGGATCCACAGATCACATGCAATGAGAGGAACAGGAGAAGGCAGGAAAGAATACGCATTATGTGCAGTGACTTATCTCTGTCTTTACGAACAAAGCTGAGTGCAAGGATGCGCTCGGATGCCATGGGGATATGACATGAGTGTCTTCTGACATATTGATGAAGCGTTATGCTATAGCCATTGGGGTATTTTCATCATCGATGAAAATATGGA
>JAAYUA010000060.1 GCA_012517935.1 Acetobacter sp.
CCGCACGTGTCGCGGTGGAATTGGCGCGTTGGGGGATTACGGCGGATGACAGCGCCGGCTTGCCATTGCTGATTGCACCGGCTGCCATTCTGCTGCGTCTTCTGGCGCAGGCGGTGGATGGTGGTCTGGATCCGGTTACTCTTCTGTCTCTTCTGAAACATCCTCTTGTTTCATGTGGTTTTTCTCCAGGCGTCTGTCGTGCGACGGCGCGTTTACTGGAACGTAAATTTCTGCGTGGTCCGGCGCCGGAGGCTGGCATCATCGCTTTGCGCCGTCATGTCCTGGAGCAGATACAGGACCAGACGGAGGGTCTGGATGCAGTTTCAGATCCTGCGCGACAGGCGGATCTTCCGGATCAGCCGTGTCAGATCATGGATTTTCTCGATCGTCTGCAAGATTGCCTTGCTCCACTTGATGCCTGCTGCAGTGCTGACAGGCCTTTGCCTGATTTGCTGCAGGCTCTGCTGGAAAGTGCCGAATTGCTGGCATCCACGCATGAGGAAAATGGTGCGTCCCGTCTCTGGCGGGGAGAGGATGGAGAGGCTCTGGCCGGAACCCTGTCGGAGTTGATTGCGTCCACAGATGTGCTGCCCGAGCAGCCGGTGACGGTTCTTGATGGCTTGCTCGTCGCTGTTCTGGCGGAGCAGCGCGTGACGCTGACACGTGCGGCGCCGGGCAGTCCGGCGCGGGCATTGCATCCACGGGTGTTTATCTGGGGTTTGACGGAAGCCCGATTGCAGGGGGTTGAATGCGTGGTTCTGGGTGGATTGGTCGAAGGTGTCTGGCCACCGGCGACGGATCCGGGGCCATGGCTGAGTCGACCGATGAGAGAGGCTGCGGGTCTTCCTTCGCCTGAACGGGCCATCGGACAGGCCGCTCATGATTTCGTATCGACGGTCTGTATGGCGCCCGAAGTTATTTTGTCCTGCCCGGGACGACGGGAGGGAGCTCCCGCTGTGCCTGCGCGGTGGCTGGTCAGAATGGACGCGTTTCTGGACGGGCGTGGACAGAAATTACAACAGCATCCGGCTCCGGAATGGTTGAAGCGGATTGATCGCCCTGCCTTTGGCGTGATGCCTGTGCATGCACCGGAACCGCGTCCTCCTGTTGCGCAACGCCCCCGTAGATTGAGTGTAACGGAAATCGAGACATGGATCCGCGATCCATATGCGATTTATGCCCGCCATGTGCTGAAGCTACGCGCTCTTCCGGAACTGGCTGAAGCTGCGGATGCTTCGGATTATGGGATGATTGTGCATGATGCACTGGAAACATGGTTTCGGGAGCATGGGACGTCCTGGCCCGCAAATGCTGCTGAAAGCCTGCGGTCCGTGTTTCTTCACACTCTGGAAAAGCATGGATTACGACCTGCCCTGAAAGCGTGGTGGCGACCGCGACTGTTGAGGATTGCAGATTTCGTGGCCGAGGCAGAAAGCGCGTATCGGGAGGAGAGGGGCATACCCCAAACGATTCTGACGGAAATGCAGGGACGGGCAACATTTACGGATTTGCCCGGAGGCGATTTTCATCTGACAGGTCGCGCGGATCGTATTGATTGCGGATCAGATGGGCAGTTGACTGTCTTTGATTACAAGACGGGGCAGGTGCCCTCACAGAAAGCCGTTCTGGCAGGCTGGAATCCACAACTGCCTCTGGAAGCTGCCATGGCGCGCCGCGGTGCTTTCCGAAAGATCTTGCATGAAGATGGAACGGATCTGGAAATCTCTGCTCTTGTCTATTGGTATCTGAACGGCGGATCGACTCCTGGTCAGGTGAAACAGATCGTTTCGAAGAACGAGACTGTAACCGATGTGGCCGAGACCCAATGGCAAAGCCTGCGAGAACGCATTGAGGCGTATGATCAGGAAGAGCAGCCTTACCTGTCACATCCGCATCCTGGTCAGGAACCGCGTTTCTCGGATTATGCCCTTCTTGCGCGGGTTGCGGAATGGAGTCTGGTGCGGGAGGAGGGGGGAGAATGAAGCAGGATGCTATTGTTATTGCCAGTCAGATGCAGAATGCGGCATCTGATCCTGCTTCATCTGTTTTCGTGTCTGCTTCCGCCGGGAGTGGCAAGACCAAGCTGCTGATCGACCGTCTCCTGCGTCTGATGTTGCCACGGATGATGGATGACGGGACGCTTTATCCGGGCACGGCTCCAGGTCGGATTCTCTGCCTGACCTTCACCAAGGCTGCTGCTGCGGAAATGTCTGTTCGTCTTCAGACACGTCTTGGCACATGGGCCAGCTTGCCCGATCAGATGCTGGATAGTGAGCTGCGGATGCTGCAGATCCCTGCCAGTGAAGAAACACGCTTTGCTGCGCGTGCATTGTTTGCGCATGTGCTTGATCTGCCGGGGGGCATGCGGATTGGCACAATCCATGCATTCTGTCAGTCCTTGCTCAGGCGTTTTCCTCTGGAAGCCGCCATGAATCCGCATTTTGCCCTGATGGAAGAAACAGATGCCGGCCTGTTTATGAATGAGGCCGTAGAAACGGGACTGAGTGTGCTGTCTGCGGATGTGATTGCTGCGTTATCATCGCGAACCAGCCTGTCTGATTTTACAGGCCTGCTTTCCGCATTGCGGCATGATGCCCGGACAAAACCTGTTCTGGAGCGCGTTTCCACAGATCCGGAGTCGGTTCGTCACGGGCTGTTGAGAATGCTGCGTGTGCCGAGAGGAATGTGGACAGGTGATCTTGTCGGCATGGCATGTGCTGTGCAGGAAACGGAACCTGAACTCCGCAATGCCCTGATGGAATTGGGTCGTGAAAAGACAAAGACTGCGCAGGAAAAATCTGCGCAGATGCTGGAATGGCTTTCCCTTGATCCGGTATTGCGGGCCAGGGAATGGTCTGTATGGAAAAATCTTTTCCTCACGGGAGAAGGTGAGCCTCGTAAAAATGCTGGATTACGCGGGAATATCATCAAGGACCGTGCGGATATTATTGAAACACTGACAAAAGAGGCGCAGCGCATCATTGCGGTGGATGAAGTCGGTCGTGCACGGGAACTGGTCGATCTGACACTCGCATTATTGAAGGCTGCCGCTCCTGTTCTCAATCGTTTCAACACTCAGAAAACCATACGTGGATTTGTTGAATATGATGATCTGATTTCACGGACATTAGGGCTTCTGGGGGAGCCGGGCGCAGCATGGGTTCTTTATAAACTTGATGGCGGCATCGATCATCTTCTCCTGGATGAGGTTCAGGATACTTCCCGATCGCAATGGCAGATTGCCGGGGGATTGACGGAAGAGTTTTTCGCAGGAGAGGGGGCTCGGGATCTCGATGGAATGCCCCGAACAGTGTTTGCTGTTGGTGATTACAAGCAGTCTATCTATGGTTTCCAGGGGGCGGATCCGGATGCGTTTCGCGAATGGCGCAGGATATTCGAGCAACGGGTGAATGCGGCAGGTGGTTTGTGGCGAGAGCCGGAACTGAACGTGTCTTTCAGGTCAACAAGCCCTGTTCTGCAACTTGTGGATTCTGTATTCGCTGATCCCGTTTCCGGCCGTGGTGTTGCCGAAGATGGTCGTGGCATGCCCCCGCATGTGAGTGCTCGTGCACGGCAGGGTGGGCGTGTGGAACTCTGGCCTTTGGTCTCTTCTGTGCTGGATGACGAGGATGTCAGCCCTTGGGCGGCCCCGAAGCATGGTGGTGGGCAGAAATCGGGGCAACAGCGTCTGGCGGACACTTTGGCGCGGTATATTGCGGAAGCACTGGGTTCTCCATCGGAAAGTGGAAAAGCGACGTTAACACCAAGCGATATCCTGATTCTTGTTCCGCGGAGATCAGCTTTTGTCAGGGCGCTCATACGTGCCCTGAAAAGTGCTGATGTGCCTGTGGCGACACTGGTGCGGACAGGGCTGGCGGATCAGCTGGCAGTGCGCGATCTGATGGCCTTGTGTGATGCTCTTCTGTTGCCTCAGGACGATTTGACGCTGGCATGTGTGTTGACGTCACCGCTGGGTGGTCTTGACGATGACAGCCTGATGGCTTTGGCGATGGAGCGGAGGGATAAAATGCCTCTTTGGGCCGTCCTGAGAGAGCGTCATGCGGAACGGCTGGAGTGGAAAAACGCATGGAAGATGCTGAACGGTTTGTTCGGTCGTGTTGACTATGCGGCTCCCTATACCCTGCTTTCAGCAGCTTTGGGGGAATATGGTGGTCGTGCGCGTCTTCTCGCGCGTCTGGGGCCGGAAGCGGCAGAGCCTGTTGATGAACTGCTTTCTGCAGCCTTGCGTTATGAGGAATCGCATCCTCCATCCCTGCAGGGTTTTCTGCATTGGCTGCGTCATTCAGATGAAAGTGTGAAACGGGAGCCCGAGGCAGCGGGGAACGCCGTGCGTGTGATGACCGCCCATGGATCGAAAGGCTTGCAGGCGCGGCTGGTCATTCTGCCGGATACAACAGGGATGCCGCGCGCTGATGCGTCTTTGTTCTGGCGTAGGGATGGTGTGCTGGATCTGGAATTGCCGTTGCTTGCGCCGCGTGAAAACATGATGACCGAAGCCGGGCGTGCGTTGCAGGCAGCCCATAAACAGTCTGCTGCGGAAGAATATAATCGTCTGCTATACGTTGCGTTGACCCGTGCAGCCGATCGTTTGATCGTTTGTGGGTGGGAACCAAAGCGAGGGGTGCCGGAAGAGAGCTGGTATGCCAGTGTTTCGCGTGGTTTTGAGTGTCTTGATGTCCAGCGTGTGGCAGCCCCGGATGGCTGGGAAGGTGAAACTCTGGTTCTGGAAGAAGAGGCTGAGGCAGTCGTCTCACCAGGTTCTGTTCCATCAAGGGTTTCTGTTGCCGCATCTTTGCCTGCATGGGTCGGGAACGCTCCTGACTGGAGAGCCGTGCCGCCCCGGGAAGAACCTGCTCCCGTGCGTCCTTTGGCGCCGACACGCCCTGAAGGTGCTGCTTTTGGCGTTATGCCGGCAACACGATCACCATTGGAGGTCGCGTCTGTAACACCGGCACGTGCCCGGGCCTCGGCCTTGCGGCGTGGTACTCTGGTGCACTCCCTGTTTCAGTATCTGCCGGAACGTCGTCCAGAGGAGTGGACAGATGTGGGATACCGGTGGTTGATGCAGCCGGTGCACGGTCTGAAAGAGGCGGAAGCTGCGGGTCTGGTGGCGCGGGTGATTGAGGTGATGGGGTTGCCGGCGTTGGCTCCTTTGTTTGCGGCTGAAGGACGGGCGGAACAGCGTCTGGCGGGTGAAATCAGGGGGCAGGTTATTTCCGGACAGGTTGATCGTCTGCGTGTTCTGCCGGACGAGATTTTGGTCTGTGATTTCAAGACGGGTCGTCATCCCCCCTCTGAAATTGAGCAGGTTCCTGTTCCCTATCTGCGTCAGATGGCTGCGTATTGCGCCTTATTGCAAGGCATATGGCCAGGCAGGCCGATCCGGTGCAGCCTGATCTGGACAGAAACGGTTACAGTCATGGAACTCCCTGAATATCTTCTGGAGCGTTACGTTCCAGGATAAGCCCGAATATATTGGTGAAGATCATGGGCGATGTCGGTGAAGTATGGTCATTTCAGGGAAAATTTTATAAAGGTAAAGATGTATGTGATGTAGTCTGATCAAGGATTTCCTGAGCTATGGAAACGGTATCTGTCCGTAAAGAGCCTTCACTGGCAGAGGCGTTTTCCGGTGATATTGCCGAATTCTATACGGATCTTCTGGGGAAAGATCCGGCCGCGGTGGATTATTACACACGGCAGGGTTTGCAGTCTTTGGAAGATGCTTTTGCTATTGCAAATATATTTCATACAAATCGGAATGTTGAAGAGGCCTCTTATTTCTATGGTCTGGCCTACAGGATGCATTCCGGCGATCCCGGGCATTATCCTCAGGCACAGGCCTTGTTGCAGGCAAGATTGCTTTGCTTTCTTAAAGCAGGGAAAGCTGTGCCTGCCGAAGAACTAGAAACACTGAAACGTATCAGTACGCCTTATGCGAATTATATCGGGGGCATCAGTCAGGCTTGGCGCGATGCTGATGTCGATGGTGGATTGCGCAGGATCGGCAATGCTTTCGAAGAATTTCATACAGGAGAAGAGATCGACCGGCTCTATCTGGAACTGGCGCTTCGAGCCTCTCCCCCGGTGTTTTTTTCTGAAAAAGATCCGGAGCAGAAGAGTATTCCCAATAAACTGTTTATGTTTTGGGACAAAAATCCTCCGTCCGAAATTCAGCAAAATATCGCGTTTCATGAGGATCTTGACGGAATTGAATTCCGGCTGTTCGATTATACGGAAGCAGCAGCGTGGCTTTACGAGAATTATGGTCGTGAAGCGCGTGATCTTTTTCTGGCTGCGCGGCACCCAGCAGAGGCAGCTGATTTCCTCCGGGTGCATGTCATTCATGCCTATGGCGGGTGGTGGATAGATGCGGATATTCGCCTGCGTGGGGAAGAAGCGGTCGATTTTCTGAAATCACAGAGCAGCAGGCACAGCTTTTTCCTGACGCAGAACTATGTGGTTCATAATGATCTGTATGGTGCTGTTGCTGGAAGTGAAATTCTGGCAGATTGCTTGCTGTCGCTTTATCGAAACAGTTATCTGCATCGGGATCTGTTCATTGCATATAAAACAGGTCCAGGAATTTTTAACCGTGCATTAAGCCGGATGATTCATCGGAAACTGAATGACACGCCGATGACGCAGACTTTGGACATTCATGATTCAGAAACGTTTGATCGTGTGATTGAGCAATTCAACGCACCATATAAATACGCAATGCCGCACTGGCAGGCCTCCTGAGAGGCAATGTCTGCCACTTCAGTTCTGTGTCTGGAGTGGCAGCTTTTATTTCAGGCGGATTTCTTCTTGTACCACCAGATCGCGCCACCTGCGGCGGCAAGAAGGAAAAGCTTGCAAAGGAACGGGACGCGGCACTTTTTCTTGCACTCAGATGATTTGCAGTTGGACATGTTTCTCTCCTTTGTCGCAGGGCTGCTTACGTCACTTCGTGCGGTAGATACAGCATGAAGGGCATGCAACTTCCTATTCTCTAGAGATGGTGTTGATTGGGCTCGATGTAAAGTCATTTCATTGTGGAAAAAGCGGGATCTCTCAGATCTTTTCGCAGAAGGAATTCGGTCAGTTCCAGATCAGCGGGCTTGTCGACATCGACGGCGGCGCGTCCATCGGGCATCCGGACCAGACATGTTTCAGCGCCAGTCAGAGACTGGATATGACGGCAGAGAGTGGTCGAATCCAACCGTCCGCATAACCAGTGCAGGAGCAGACGTGGGCTGAGCAGCCACGCCATTTTCCATGGT
Source organism: Acetobacter sp. (assembly GCA_012517935.1). GTDB lineage: Bacteria > Pseudomonadota > Alphaproteobacteria > Acetobacterales > Acetobacteraceae > Acetobacter. Next base: position 7,287 of record JAAYUA010000060.1, read on the forward strand.
CGCTTGCGTTCGCGTTCAATGGTGCGCCACAATTCTGCAACGCCTGTCGCGGCAGGTGTTCGGAACAGGAACATGTTGCAGCCTGAGAAGCTCATATCTGCCAGATGGA
>JAAYUA010000061.1 GCA_012517935.1 Acetobacter sp.
CGGTGTTGAAAAGGCTGTGCAGCCATTCCAGCGAGGACAAGGATTTCCCTGACGCAGAATGGGGAAATTGCAGGCTGAAAAGTGCTTGCTGATATTTCCAGCCTGATCGATGCGGGCAAAGAAGAATGGAATGCCGCGTGCACCGGGTTTTTGCATGCTGGCAAGGCGATGGGCCGCCTGATGAAAAGAGACGCCAAAACGTGCGGCGATGCAATCGATGTCATGACGCAGGTCACGCGCTGCCGCGAGGAATGCATCATATGGCATCAGGATGCTGGCGGCGGTGTAGTTCGCCAGCCCGATTTTCATCAGTGTGCGGGATTCGTCCGATCCTGGCCGGGCTGCTTCCACGATCGATGAAATAAGATCGTCAGCTTCAAGAAGGACGAGCTGGAAGCAAAGCTGGAACTCCCGGCTTTCACGCGGCATGAGCTCTGAAAGCTGCAAGCGACGCAATGACAGATCGTAATTTCTGAGTGAACCCTCTGTCTTCGTTATGTGAATGTCCAGATTATGATGGTGGCGCAGACGGTTCAGGATGGCGTAGCCGACTTCGGGCGGGGAGAGTCGGGAGCTGTCTTTCAGGCCGCGGTCACTGGCAAGTTGTTCGAGAATATCTTCGGCGCAGGATTCAAGTTCTTCGAAATGGTTGTTGCGTCGTTCATAAAGATGACGGACCTCTTCCTGCGGCAGGATGATGCGTTGGCCGGTCGGAAGCTGCATCGTTTCCGCATCATGTCTGGCGGCGCGCGCGGCCTGATGCAGGGCCAGAATGGCGCTGACGATGGATGGCTGGGAAATAAGGGCTGTCAGTTCATGCGGGGGAATATCGTGAATACCGCCCAGAGCCGGATCGGACAGGGCTTCACGCACACGAGCCCCGGCCATCTGTTCTTCTGACCCGGAGAGCATTTCCATGGGAACGTCGAAGACGCGGGTCAGTTTGATCAGAATCTGTGCGGTAACGGCCCGCTGGTTATGTTCGATCAGATTGAGGTAACTGGGAGAAATGTCCAGACGTGCGGCGAGCCCTTGCTGGGAGAGTTCGCGCTCCAGTCTGAGGCGGCGGATAATGCGACCGATGCGTGTTCCAGACATTTTCCCAATCTTCTTTCTCGGACCTCCTGCCTGATGAAGAGGCCGATAGTTTTCTGACGCTATTGCCCACATGATCGGTGGACTTGAAAAACGGACGGAGCAGCGACCGTTCAGGGCTGTTTGTTGCTTTTTCCGCTTTTCTTCTTCTCTTCCTCTTCTTCAGGCACTTCCAGAATATCGTGCGTCAGAATGACCGAGGAAAAGGTTTCAGGCATGAGAACCGGGGGTTTGTGCGGCAGGCGATACCATCCGATGATCAGGGCCAAAGCAATCAGGGGAATTGATGCGATGGTGTAGGTGCCTGCTGGATAATCAAATATCATCAGGACGAGAACACTGCCGAGGAAAGCGAGTGTGAGCCACGATGTGAAAGGCGCTCCGGGCATTTCAAACCCGGCGGATGGCAGATCACCACGTCGGACACGTCGGCGATAAGCAATCTGACTGGCGACGATGAAGGCCCATGTGCTGATGATGCCCAGTGCGGACACATTCAGAACGATTTCAAAGACTTGAGATGGAACAATATAGTTCAGGAAAACACCGATAATATAGATCGCGACGGTTGTCAGAATGCCTGCCGAAGGGACGTGACTACGGTTCATCCGCGTCAGATAGTGGGGCGCTGATCCGCCGAGTGCGAGAGCCCGCAGGATGCGTCCGGTTGAATAAAGCCCGGAATTCAGGCTCGACAGTGCCGCAGTCAGAACAACAATGTTCATGACCGTTCCGATGCCGGGAACTTTCAGCGCCGTGAAGAAGGTCACAAACGGGCTGGTTCCGGCTTGATAGGCAGTCCAGGGCATCAGGCAGACCAGCAGCACAACAGAGCCGACATAGAACAGTCCGATCCGCCAGACGACGGAGTTGATGGCACCGGGAAGAATTTTGCGTGGATTGGCGCTTTCTCCTGCGGCTGTTCCAATCAGCTCGATCGCTGAGTAAGCGAAGACCACGCCTTGGGTCAGGATCAGGGCGGGCAGCAGGCCATGAGGAAAGAATCCTCCATTTTCAACGATCAGATGAAGGCCCGGTGTTTCTCCGTGAACTGGCCAGCCCATTGAAAGGATCACGGATCCGACGATCAGAAAGACGACGAGGGCGAGGACTTTGATGATGGAAAACCAGAATTCCATCTCACCAAAATATTTCACGCTGATCATGTTCATGCTCGTAACGATCAGTAGCGCCATAAGGGCGAACACCCATTGCGGGACGGCGGTGAAGGCCGGCCAGTAATGCATATAGAGCGCGACGGCAGTGATATCGACAATGCCGGTCATGGCCCAGTTCAGGAAGGACATCCATCCGGCAACATAGGACGCTTTCACCCCAAGGAATTCACGGGCGTAGAAAACGAAACTGCTGCTGGTCGGGCGATACATGACCAGTTCGCCCAGTGCACGCAGGATCAGGAAACTGAAAATGCCGCAGATCAGATAAACGATCGCCAGAGAAGGACCAGCAGCCTGCAGACGGGAGCCTGCTCCAAGAAACAGTCCGGTTCCGATTGCGCCACCAATGGCGATCATGCGGATCTGCCGACCGTTCAGCGACTTTTTGTAACCATCTTCTCCGATCTGCGCGGAAGAGTCTGTTCCTGGATCCGGAGAAGGTGAGACGTTCATGGAGTGTCCTGTGTCCGTTGTCCTGCGAGCTGTCATATTTATGGCAGCCATCGTGTTTCTGGTGAGGGGGAATAAGGCGAAATGATGTGGATCGGAAGCGTTATGATGATCATTTGCGCGGCAATGCGTACCAGACGGCCGCGACAAGGAAACCGACATAGTAGCCGATGTCCGCACCTCCAAGCCATTTTGCAACCGGACCGGTATAAAGGCTGCTGGAGGAAAAAAGCAGAATTGTAAGGATTGATGTGACGATAAAGATCGTCGCACCACGGGTCCAGCCTGCTGGAACCGGATGCACCGTGCGATCCCCCAGATACCAGTCTGCAAGAACGATGCCGATCCATGGAGCAATCCAGTACATCGTGACGAGCAGATAGTCTGTGTAGAGCGAAGCGTAACGACCGGCACCGACAACGGCGAGCATATAACCAAGAGTGGCCGTGATGATGGCGGCTGTGATGCGTGGAATCTGGATCCCCGCGGAAATCAGACTGTAGCTGGCTGTGTTGTCATTGAAGGAGTTGCCCGTGATCGATGACAGGGCAATGGCGGCCAGAGCAACTGCGCCGAGTGGATGCATGGCATGTTGCAGGCTGGATATGACGGCCAGCGGAGAAGGCTGGGCAATGCTGGCCGCAGTGAACAGGCCCAGAATCTGAAAGGGAATGGCGGAGCCGAGCAGGCCTGCCAAAGCCAGACCGACCACTTTTTTCGGGGATGTGTCGGCGGGGAGATAGCGTGTGTAGTCTGAAGAATAGGAAGCCCATGACAGATTGAAGCTGACAAGGATGCCCGTGGCCAACAGGAAGGCAGAGAGAGGCACAGAATGTTCTGTTGTCGGAATGGCGCCACCGCCACGCAGGGCCAGGGCGGCTCCCATGATGACAAAGACGATCAGGAGCAGCCCGCCGAGATATTTCTGGAGCGCCTGCACGACGTGGTGACCATAGATGGAGGCGATCATTTGCAGGGATGCGAGTGCGCCAAGCCCAAGCCAGAAGGGGGATGACAGGCCGCACATCGCAAGCAGTGCGATCAGTGCTGTTGCTGCAGGCACGTTGTTCACGGCGTCCCACCCGACGCAGTAAAGCCAGTTCAGGAAGGCAGGTGGCCTGACGCCAAGGGTTCCAAGAGCGCGGCGGGAAGCTTCCATCTGCGTCAGACCGGTCGGAGGGCCGACGGCAGCGGCGAAGGCAACGGGCAACGCGCCGATCAGGTTTCCCAGCAGAATGGCGCATATTCCCGTCCGGAAATCGAGGCCGAGACTGATGAGCAGCGTGCCGGTCACCCATCCGCCGGGACCAAGATTGGGAGAAAAATGACTCCAGAAAACCTTGTCGAGCTTCATGGTTTTCAGGTGTGCCGGGACGGGTTCCCTGACCGAACTGGCGGAGAGATCCTCCATCAGTCGTGGTGTCGATATGTCCGGAACAGGGGGATGCATGCCGGGATGTCTCTCCTGAAGGCCGTTTGGCTGGCTGTTTGCGTGGGTGATATTCTCCCTGTTCTGTAACGAAATGGCGGCAAGGTCTATCGGATTGTGTGGCTGCCTGTTCGGAGAAGATATTTTCACCGTTGCTTTACGGTCGATCCGGATGGCCGTGCCTGATAGAAAGGTGAAACCGGAGGTATATGTAGACCTCAGGCCGAAAGAGACGACCGGAGAAAATACGGACATGAAAGCGAATGGACCGGGGCATAAAGCCGCTAGCGGGACTGATGAGCCGGTGCAAAGCAAGCGGCGGGGTGTGTGTCTGGTGATTTCCGCGCCCTCCGGCGCCGGGAAGTCAACCATAGCCAATGCCTTGCGGGCTGCTGAGCCACAGTTGATGCATTCGGTGTCTGTGACGACCCGGGCGCCACGACCGGGCGAGGTCGAAGGTGTTCATTATCATTTCCGCACTCTGGAACAGTTTGAAGCCATGGCGCGGGCTGGAGAGCTTCTGGAGTGGGCCATCGTGTTCGGGCGTGGATATGGCACGCCGCGCGCACCTGTGGAGAAGGCTCTGGCTCAGGGGAGGGACATGGTGTTCGATATCGACTGGCAGGGGCACCGCCAGATCCGTGCGGCCATGCCTGATGATCTGGTGAGTCTGTTTGTCCTGCCCCCGTCACTGGAGGAACTGGAACGCCGCTTGCGCGGGCGGAACTCGGACGCGGAAGAGGAAATCAATCATCGAATGACCGCGGCTCTTGATGAGATATCTCATTGGCGCGAATTCGATCACGTCCTGATAAATTCCGAACTGGATCGTGCCATTTCGGAGGCAAAAGCAATTCTGACTTCGGAGCGGTTACGGACATCGCGTCGGATCGGTTTGGAACAGTTTGTCTCGGGGTTCAGAATCTAGCCCCATTGTCATAGGGAGATTCTGTTCGGAAACATGTCTCCTGGGAAGGCGATCTGGAGCGCGGTCACGCGTGCAAGCAAGGCGATTGTATGGATTTTTCTGCGATTACCGTTTTATGCATCGGCGATGTGATGCTGGATCGTTTCCTTTACGGAGAAATGGAACGTATCTCGCCGGAGGCGCCGGTTCCGGTGCTCCTCCTCCATGAGAAACGTGAAATGCCTGGTGGCGTCGGAAACGTGGCCAGCAATGTGATCTCTCTGGGTGGGCGGGCCATTCTGATTGGTCTCGCAGGTGATGATACGATCGGTGTGCAGTTGAAGCACGCTCTCTCGCAGAAAACGGATATCGAGGATTGTCTGGTCGTGACGTCACACCGCCCGACAATCTGTAAAACCCGCTATATTGCCGCCCATCAGCAGGTGGTGCGCGCAGACGAGGAAAGCCGGAAACCGCTTACTCTTGCGGAAACTGAAGAGCTGTGCAGGGTTTTTGATGCGGGGCTGGAACGGGCGCAGGCCGTTATCCTGTCGGATTATGGCAAGGGTGTTTGTAATGAGATTCTGGTCGGACATGTGATTGCAGCCTGTCGCGCCCGGAGCATTCCGGTTTTTGTTGATCCGAAGCGTTCTGATTTTGGTTTTTACCGTGGGGCAACCTTCATTACACCCAATGCCCGTGAACTGGCTCTGGCCTCCGGAATGGCCCAAGATGATGATGAAGCCGTTGAGCGTGCTGCCCGTCAGGTCATGGAAGAAGCGGAGGCAGATGCCATTCTGGCGACGCGCTCTGAAAAAGGCATGATGTTTGTGCCCCGCAAGGGGAAAGTCTTCTCGGTGCCGGCCCGTGCGCGTGAGGTGTTTGATGTCTCCGGTGCCGGAGATACCGTGATTGCCACCATGGCTCTGGCCGTTGGTGCCGGAATGTCTCCGGAACAGGCGACCCGTCTGGCCAATGCGGCGGCGGGCGTGGTCGTGGCGAAGTTGGGCACGGCGACGGCTGATATTTCTGAAGTTCTGGAAGAATTGCAGGCTCAGGAAACGTCTTCTCCGGATATTACGCTCTTGACCCGTTCCCGGATGAAGACACAGGTCGAACGCTGGAAAGCGCTTGGTTTGACAGTCGGTTTCACGAATGGATGTTTCGATATCCTGCATCCGGGACATGTCTCATTGCTGGCGGCGGCGCGGGCTGCATGTGATCGTCTGGTTGTTGCACTGAACGATGATGAGAGCGTCAGTCGCTTGAAAGGTCCGTCGCGTCCTGTGAATTCGCTGGCTTCAAGGGCGGCTGTGATTGCCGCCGTGCGGCATGTGGATGCTGTGGTGAGTTTTGGTGAAGATACACCTCTGGAATTGATCAGAGACCTGCGCCCGGATGTTCTGGTGAAAGGATCTGATTACACCGAGGAACAGGTGGTGGGAGCAAACGTTGTGAAGGCAGCAGGAGGGCGGGTGGTGTTGGCCGATCTCAAGGCTGGCCATTCAACGACCGACACAATCAGGCGCATCAATTCACCGGATCTCCTGAAATCCGGCACATAAAGAGTTTTTCTTCTTGTTTGGGATGTTTTTTTCTTTCCAGATTTGAATAAATCGTTTGGCAATCTGTCATGGAGGCACGCGGCAGGAACTGTTGCAGCAGTTCCATATGCTCATTTTCCTGATGCTGTTTCCGCAGGACATAGAGCGGACGCCCGCTTGCAACGATCTGGCTGACCGATTGTCCCGGCGGCAGGTTGCGTGATGCGGCCAGCATATCGTTCATGCCAATGAATGATATGTTTCTGGCGTCTTCGAAATAAGGGGCGAGATAGGAGATATCGCGTCCCATCAGAAAAACTGCGCTGTTCGGTTCGGTTTTTATCGACTGTACAGAAAAGGTTCTTGCTGCAAAATGTGTGTGTCCCCAGCCGGGATATCGTGTGGTGACGAGAAGCAGGCAAATGACGATCCCGGTCAGGATATGCCCTGGGGATGTATATTTTTTCTTTTCTGAAGATCTGAAGAGAGTGCAGCAGGCCATGACAATCAGCGGCCCTGTCATGGCTTCTATCGGGATGGCATAGCGCAGGATGGAATAAAGATGCTGCCAGGCCAGATATGAGGTGATTGTGAAAGCAAGCAGGCTGTAGAGACTCTTTTTCTGCACAGGGACAAGGTGCTTTTTGGGGACGACGAGCAGCCACAGAACGGCAAGTTCCGTCAGAGCGCCGCGTGCATCGGTGAAAGCAGGTTCTGTGACGATCATCCCTTTATGTTGCAGCCAGAAAAAGGGCCAGAAAATCCATTGGATGAAAGTCGTTGGCTTGTATCTTTCATCTGTGAAATTCCATGAAGGAACAAGAGAAGAATGAAAGATGGAGTTGAACATGGGAAATGTCGGATTGCCGGTCAGTTTCCATAGATGCCATCCCCACCATCCATAGGTTATTGCAAATCCGATCGCGCATCCGGAAAGGCAGATAAAAGTCGTCTGAAGTTTCCTGCTGAAGTGTCCGGGTGAAAGTATAGCGGTGACAGCAAGAATGGCGGGGCCATAGATCACGGCTGTCGGTTTGATGCCTGCGGCAAGACCGACAAAAAGACCCGCGGCGAGTATCCTTCTGGAAAAGCCTGAAGATGTTTCTGCATCAGCCAGAGGCAGAAGCAGACGCAGGGCCAGCAGAACAAGGACAGCCAGTGGCATTTCCTGAGATGACAGCCCCACTTGAGAAATGGTGGCGGCTCCGGTGGCTCCGATCAGGAATGCGGCAATGCGGGTGAAGGCATCAGGAAGAGTTCCGTTCTGACGCAGGATACCGGTGATGGACCACAGGATAATCAGGAACAGTCCATACCAGCACCCCTGAACGGCTGCGAAGAGATGGGGGGCATGGGACAGGATGCCTGCACCAAGAAAATAGGAGGGGATATCTCCCAGTGGGTTGAAGAAAGTCTGAAGATCGGCAGGAAAGATGTCCTGCATCTGTCGATCTGTCAGAAACGCCCAGGCGTTATAGAGATGGTAATTCCGAAGGTCCGAAAATCTGTCCTGCCCGATCTGGATGGAAAGACCCGCGCCGATAATAATGAACAGGAGATAAAGGGACCACCGGGATGATAGGCTCTTGGCATTCTTCATGCCGGTAATATTAACTGGTTGTCTGGAAAAGTCAGGGCACTAAACCCACTGGAATATTTTTTTGTAACGAATAGTTAGGACCATCAAGATGAATTAAAGAGAGATATCCGCCGTTTTTTGATAAAAAGGGCGGAGAGAAATATCTCAGTGTAAGCAAGTGTAAGGTTAAGGAATATGCTTGGGAGGAGCTGTTTGGTTCAGATGGCCTGACCTCCAGAAACCTCGATCCGCTGTGCATTGATCCATCGATTGTCTTCCGACAGCAGTGAAGCGATCATCGGACCGATATCGTCGGGCAGTCCCGGTCGGCCGAGCGCTGTTGCCTCCGCGATGTGTCGTGCAATGTCCGGATTGTCCCGCACGACGCCTCCTGAAAAATCTGTCTGTATGGCTCCGGGTGCAACCGTATTGACGGCGATACGGCGGGTGCCGAGTTCCTTGGCCATGTAATGCGTCATGACTTCCACGGCGCCCTTCATGGAGGCATAGGCGATCCGGCCGGGATAAGCGAAGCGTGTCAGACCCGAAGAGATATTCACGATCCGTCCTCCATCAGCGATCAGGGGAAGAAGGCTTTGCGTCAGGAACAGCGGACCTTTGACGTGAATGCGATAGGCCGCATCAAGGTCTTCTTCTGTTACCTCTCCGAACAGACCATTTTGCGATGTCCCGGCCATATTGACCAGATAGTTGAAATTTTCAGCATTCCATTCAGCCAGTGTATTTCGAATTTTTTCGACAAAGGCCGGGAAGGCATGGATGTCTCCGGTGTCGAGTTGCACAGCTCTGACACGGGCTCCGAGGCGTTCAACCGATCGGGTTACCTCGCCAGCAGCAGATGTGTTGGAATGATAGGTGAAGATGGAATAGACACCTCGTCTGGTGAGGGCCTCGACAGTTGAACGTCCAAGACCGCGGCTGCCACCGGTGACGATGGCGATGGTTTCTGGAGCCGACATGAAATCCTCCGTTTGATGACGGCTGCATGTTGGTCATAACAGAGCTTGTTCGATAAGATCGTCTTTTCCGACAGCATTATTTTGTTTTGTGGAACAATCCGATGGACAGGCTGGCTACACTCGATCTTTTCGTACGCATTGTTGATCGTGGCAGTTTCAGTGCTGCGGCAACGGCCTGTGGTGTTTCACGTCCGGTTGCGACCGCTGCGATCAAGGCGTTGGAAAGCAGGCTGGGAGTGCGGCTGCTGCAACGTTCGACCCGTCACGTTCAGCCAACGGTGGAAGGGGTTGCTTATTATCGTCGCTGCCTCGCGATCCTTGCCGATCTCGAAGATGCAGATCGTAGCGCGAGTGGGGCCATCTCCGGTGTGCTGCGGGTTGATGTTACGGGCCATCTGGCGCGCACGATCCTGTTGCCGGCATTGCCCGATTTTCTTGCACAGCATCCGGCCCTGATCCTCCATCTTGGAGAAGGAGAACGACTGGTCGATCTGGTGCGGGAAGGCGTGGACTGTGTCGTGCGGGCCGGTGTTCTGGCCGACAGTGAGATGGTGGCACG
>JAAYUA010000062.1 GCA_012517935.1 Acetobacter sp.
AGATCCTGTCAAAAACACCGAGGCGGCTCCATCGGATAAAGCGATTATACAAAGTCTTATGCGGACCATACGCTTTCGGAGCGTCTTTCCACTGAAGACCGTTACGGATGACATAAACGATCCCGCTCAGAACACGTCGGTCATCTACGGGTGTCACTCCGTGCGCCAGAGGAAAAAACGGCTCAATCCGCTTTATCTGGCTTTCAGACAGCAAAACACACCACTCACAGGCCACCCTCCATTGGTAAGCCTGTGAATCATAATCTCTCGCTCAGTTCAATAAATTAATAGGTCCTGAACCTAGAGGATTATCGCTTTTTTGAAAAAGGCAATACCCAGGAGCTGTTGTTCTTTTCTGCCAGCGTTCCTGGTAAGGCTCAGCGCATAATTTCGTTCAGATCCATCAAAGCCTGTTGGGAGACAGTAATCACGCCATCACTGGCTCTATCCAGGTCAAGAATGATCAGAATGGCTAAGGTGAGTAGGAACAACATCAACCATGTCGTGAGTCGGTGCAGCCCATCATACGTTGCCGAGACCTCCCCCAACATCAGTGACGCTAGCAGAATATAGAGAAACAGAACATTCAGCACGCGGTCGGGAATGGTGGCCGAGCGCGCGGCCAGTCTGGATGTGGCAATGTCGAAGCTGTGAGACGTCGCATCAAGCAGGCTCTGGCCGATGGATTCAACAGGCTCTGTTTTGACCGCCGCCGCCACAACCTTCCACAGTTCTTTCTGCTTGCGGTGTGTTTCGCTTATGTTTTCACGCCCTGCGTAAAGAGTGGACCATTGCAGCCTGTCCTGAATGTAAAGGCGTAGCTGCGTGCTGACCTCTGTCCGGTTTGGCTCGGCCAGAAGCTGCGTGTCGTCCCATGCGGTGCGCAGGGCATTGGCTTCCTGCACGACAAGGCCCCGTCGGCTCTCAAACCGGTTGAGGGAGAGGGAAAAGGTAAAGCCAAGCAGCAGGGCCATAAGGCCAAGCATGGCCGTGAGCAGATAATCCCGTCCCCCATTGCCGAGCGCACGCTTGAGGGTCGGGTCTTTCCTCCGGCGCTTAATCACCCATATGTTTGCCTGATATCCCAGTTCGAGGCACAGGATGGAGGCCGCAAACATGAAAAGACCAATAACGGTGAGCGGATAGTTATGCACCCAAGACATCTTTGTCGGCCTTGTCCAAAAATCAGGTTATAAAGAAGAACAGTTTTTTATTTTTTAATTCATACTGTGACTTATGGAAAATACCAGAGCCTGAACGGTCTACTGTAAGGGCGTCCGCAACAAGGGGACAATAAAGACACATTGTGCCCTGCCCGAGACTTTGGACTGCAAGTATTATGCCAATCTCTATTTGATATGGCTCACGAGGCACACAGAACGTGAAAAATGAGATTCACTGGATGAAGACGTTTCTCTGAAGGAGGCATCCGGGATGAGCCGCAACTTTGGCGCTACGTGACGATTATGACGGGATTGAGATCAGGTGGGCCAGACGAGGCACCCGTCCCCGGGCGGCTTCTGACCTGCGTGCCGAGTCTGCGTGGATTTTTGGAGTCATCTGTCCTGAAAAAAGAACGACCGCAGGCCTTGTGCTTTCTGTTTGCAACCTGCACGGGATGCAGTTCCATCTCGCCGAGATAGCCCGCAGGACTCACGCCGTCCTGATTGTGGATCCGGCTGTCGGGCACACAAGTCAGAAGCTGGATGTGCCTGAGAATGTCATCATTCTCAGGCTTCCTGAACTGACCCCCGTGAAAATTCTCTGGCAGTTCATATGCAACAGATGGCTCTCAAACAGAGTCTTCAGAACCTGTGACAATCTCATTGAGATCGCTTGTCATGCGTGGAACCGGCTCGTCGATCAACCTTGGCGCATTATGTCATATCGGACTGGCATATGAGGCATATCAATGGTTGGTATAAGTAGCTTGCTCATAAAACCGGCAGAAGACGCAGCGTTGCGATAATTGCATTCATTTCTTGTCACGGACTCTGCAAAAACTCGCCATTGAAGCCAGAAAGGCTGTAGCTGTGGCCATCGCCAGACAGATATGCGCCGCGTGCCCCGGATATAAACGATAGACCAGAGCGACGGCTGTTGCCCCAAGGGTCTGCCCCGACAAGCGAGACAGGGAAACAACGCCGCTTGCGCCTCCTTCGCGTCCTTTTGGGGCGGAACTCATGATGATGCGGTTATTAGGAGGCTGAAACAGACCAGAGCCTGTTCCGGCAAGAAAAATACACGCAGCAATCGATAGGTTGCTAGCTGTCAGCGGGCGTGCCCAGAGGCAGGCAAAACCGCAGGCCATGACCAACAGGCCCAAAGAAGCCAGTAGAGTGCCTGAGAATCTGTCTGCCAGTCTGCCAGATATCGGAGAGGATACAACGACACCGATGGGCCATGCGGTGATCAGAAGGCCGGATACGACGGACGAACGGGCAAAACCATCCTGTAGGGTAAACGGGATGGAAATCAGGAAAAAGTTTGAGGCAATAAAACAGGAAATAGCCACTAAACTTGCCTGAACCATGATAGGGAGGGAGAGCAGATCGGCGGGGAAAAGAGGGAAATCAACTTTGTTCTGTCGTCCCCAGAGCAGAAAAACGAGAGCGCAGCCTCCACACAGAAAAATGCTGCCGAGAAGAGTCTGTTGCCCGTGCGCACATATATTCAGTCCGACAATAAGACAGCCTAAAGCGGCAATTGTCAGAAGGGCATGAGGGAAATCGAAAGCGCTTGTATAATGCTGGGTCTTCGGAAGAGCTGCCATACCTAGTAGCAGGGCAGTGCCTCCAAGCGGTATATTGATCCAGAAGATCCAATGCCAGTTGGCAATAGCCAGAATGAAGGCACCCAGGCTCGGTCCCATGGCAACGCCCAGGCCGATCATGAGACCGTTCAGTCCGATACCTTTCCCAAGTTCTGAGGTGGGATATACCAGACGCACCAGAGCCAGATTGACACTCATGATACAGGCCCCGCCGATACCTTGAAGAGCGCGGGCAAACATCATGAAAGGAAGGGAAGAGGCAACGGCGCAGAGAATGGATGACAGGAGAAAAACGACAATCCCGATCTCGCACATACGCGAATAACCAATGCGGCTTCCGAGAGAGGAGAAAGGCAGCAGGGTCACCAGGGATGCAAACTGGTAAGCATTCACAATCCAGATAGATTGAGCCTGTGATACCCCCAGATCCTGCGCCATGACCGGGAGAGCAATATTCGCTGAAGAATAATCCAGAACGGACAAAAGAACGGACAGCGTAATGGCGGTCATGGCCCAGAGACGCATGCGTCCATGCAGGCCGTTATGTGCGGGAGCAGGAGGGGAAAGTGTCATAAATCGCCTATGTGGCACGCCAGATGAAATCTGGCGTGTTAATGCGCCAGCACAATATGATCAGGTTTTTTCCCTGTCAGCACATCCCGTACCTGATGAGCGCATATAAGAGCAAGTCGTTGCAGGGCTTCCTGTGTGCTTCCGCCAAGATGTGGGGTAACGATAAGGGAGGGAGATTTGAGTAGGGGGGCATCAAGGGAAGGGGGTTCCTGCTGGAACACATCCAGCGCGGCACCATGGAGTTGCCCCAGTTCAAGTGCCTGAGCCAAGTCAGTGCTGTTTACGGCAAAACCACGTCCAACATTGATAAGAATTGCATTGGGCCGCATGCAGGCCAACGTAGAGGCATCGATAATCGGTTTGTCCGTTATTTTGCCAGAACGATGAATGGACACGACATCGGCATTTTGTAACAGGCTTTCCAGATCTTGAGCCTGTTCCACGTCATGTTCGGAAAAGACCGTGGCAGGCATGCTGGGAGACCATGCCATGCACCGCATCCCAAGCCCTTTGCTCGCAATGGTCGCTACTTTCTGGGCAATAGCGCCAAATCCGATCAACCCCAGTGTCTTGCCGTGTAACTCCATACCCTGCACGGAATACCGAAAATTCCAGTCTCCCCTGCGCACGGCTTGATTGGCTTCACAGATGCTGCGTGCGCTTGCCAGCATAAGCCCCACAGTCAGTTCAGCAACCGACTGGCTGTTTGCGCCGGGTGTGTTGGTAACTAGAATACCTTGTTCGTGAGCTGTGGAGACATCAATCTTGTTGGTTCCTGCGCCGTGGCAGCTGATGATCTTCAGATTGGGGGCCGCAAGGATGGCTTGCCTGTCGAGTCCGAGATCCCTGGTAATGACAGCGTCGGCAGCGCCTATTTCCTTCGTGACAGTCGGCATGTCGGGACGTGAGGCAAAACGTGTTGCAATGCCGTGGCTGTTCAGAAATGCAATCGCAGCTTCATGCACAGGTTGAGTTATAAAACATTCCACCGAGATTGGTCCTTTGTGTGATCTGCAAAACAGCCGCTGCAGGCGAGAGTGGCGGAACAGATGTCAGCTTGGCTGTAGGCGGAAAACGGGTTGGTGATATCCAACCACGGAATTCACAGGGATAAGACAGAGCATGACAATGCCTGTCACGGGCGCTTCCAGAGCAAGGCGTAATGGCCCGACATCGACAAACCCGAGAATGGTGCCTCGGGTGATATGGAGACCTTCTTCCACGACGGCTTCAGAAAATATTCCCATTTCGGGGCTGAGTGCGTCTACTGTCTGAGCAGGTGGTTCTGTCTGGGGAACCGCATTGGGCAGGATATCGACAGTTTTCTGTGGGGTGAGTTCAATCTGGATATGGCCTTCTCCCAGAGGAACATTACAGAACACCATGCCATGTTCGCGCATGCGGGGCACAAGGCGTGTCAGCAAATCGACCAGATGATTGTCATGATGCGACATGGTTATTTAAGCAGTCCTTTGTCCAGAGAATGAACAGTGACCGAGCCTGAGAGAAAGGCTTCCGCCTGTAAAACGCGTTTCTGCAACGGAATGGTCGTGCAAATGCCGCCAATGCGTGTTTCGTCCAGTGCTGCAAGCATACGTTCTATGGCATCTTCTCTGGTGCAACCGTGGACAATCAGCTTGGCAATCAGGGAATCATAATGAGGTGGCACTACATAGGATTCGTAAATGTGGCTGTCCATGCGCACGCCAGGTCCGCCGGCAGGCCACCATTGCGTGATTTTTCCGGGATTGGGCATGAAAGTATCAGGATCTTCTGCGTTGATACGACATTCAATGGAATGTCCTGCGCAGTTGATATCCTCTTGCGTGAAGGAAAGCGGGCGTCCGAGAGATACAGCGATCTGCTCACGCACAATATCAATGCCGCTGGTCATTTCCGTTACGGGGTGTTCGACCTGCAGGCGCGTATTCATTTCGATAAAACAAAATAATCCATCTTCGTAAAGGAATTCGAATGTTCCTACGCCGATATATCCGATTTTCTTGCAGGCTTGGACGCATTTGGCTCCAAGTTCTGCGATATCCTGTGCGGGAATCCCGGATGGAGGAGCCTCTTCTATCAGCTTCTGGTGCCGTCGCTGCACCGAGCAGTCGCGAGCCCCCAACCACACGGCGTTACCATGTTGATCAGCTATGACCTGTATTTCGATATGACGGGGAGATTTCAGGAAACGTTCTGCATATAGGTCTTTTTTTCCAAATGCGATCAGGCTTTCCTGTTGGGCATTGGCAACAGAGCCGATGACATCCGCAGCAGTTTCCACAACCCGCATACCTCTGCCGCCACCTCCGGCTGATGCCTTGACAATCAGAGGATAGCCAATGGCATCACAGATGCGTTGGGTCTCCTCCGGGCTGTCAGGCAGCGCGCCATCAGAACCGGGAAGGCAGGGCACGCCAGCGGCGATCATTTCCTGTTTTGCGCTGATCTTGTCTCCCATCAGGCGCATGACGTGCGCAGATGGTCCGATAAAAACAAGACCAGCGCGTTCTACAGCTTCTGCAAAATCAGGATTTTCTGACAGAAAACCATATCCAGGATGCACCATGTCTGCCTGACATAACTTGGCGGCATTCAGGATGCGTTCCTGTTTCAGATAGCTTTGTGCGGCGCTGGCTGGACCAATGCACAATTTGGTATCCACATAATTCAAATGTGCCAGATCTGCGTCTGCTTCGGAATAGACACCTATGGTTTCCAGCCCCATCAGACGACATGCGCGAACAATGCGAAGTGCGATTTCACCTCTGTTAGCGATCAGGACGCGCAATGGTTTAGTCATCCAATTTCTCCACGCTGAAAAGGGGCGTGCCCGGTTCGACGATCGTGGCGTCCTTGACCAGTAATGACAGGATGCGACAGCGATAGTCAGCTTCCAGCCGAGTCAGGGTTTTCATGGCTTCAAGAATGCCAATGGGCTGCCCTTGTTCCACGACTTCACCCACCTTCACATAAGGATCGTCCTTCGGTGATGGTGCGACATAGAACACACCATGCATGGAAGCCTCAATTTGGCTGGATGCTGGTGCGGTTGGTGCTGGTGCCGCTTGTGCGATCAGAGCTTCATTCAGCGCCGGGTTTTCTGACGGCGCAGGCTCGCGTCCCCGCAGAATAATGTGGGTGCCGTCGGGAGCCTGATAGTCGAGCAGGTGCACGCCCAGTTGCTGCATGCAGGACATGACAGCACTCAGTTGCTCCATGTCCATTGCGCTGGAAAAAGGCGGTTTTTCTGTCATAGGAAAGCCTTGAGAGCGATGCCGGCTGCTTCCAGACGTGCCCGAACGGTGCGTGCAATGGCTACGGATTCAGCATTATCTCCGTGGACACAGATGGTATCCATCTGTGTTGGCAACATTTTGCCTGAACGTGTTTCGATAGCACCAGCCTTGACCATGCGTATTACGCGTTCGGCGACAAAGTCCACATCATGAAGCACGGCTCCGGGTTCCTTGCGGGAAACAAGATGGCCTTCCTCCGTATAGGCTCGATCGGCAAAAATTTCTGTGTAAACGGTCATGCCACGTTCACGTCCCAGTCGTTCCAGTTCGCCAAATGCGCCAGCGACAAGGGCGAGTGATGGGTCAACGGCCTGCATGGCATTGAGGACCGCCGCTGCGACATCGGAGTCACGTTCAGTCAGGTTACCAAGGGCGCCGTGAGTTTTGACATAGCGGATGGGGTGTCCTGCATAGGTGGCCATGGCCTGTGCCGCACCGATCTGATAGGCGATGAGACGTTCTGTTTCACCGATGGAAAAGGGAATGAGTCTGCGTCCAAAGCCCCACAGGTCGGGATAGCCGGGATGAGCGCCGACGGTGACATTTTTTTTGCGTGCGATATCGAATGTCTCTGCCATGACTTCAGGGTCGCCACCATGAAAACCGCAGGCAACATTTGCTGATGTCACGATATCCAGCATCGCAGCATCATCACCAATGCTGTAATGGCCGAAGCTTTCGCCCAGATCGGCATTCATATCGATGGTTATTTCCGTCATGATTCGTCTTTCTTCGATAGTAGGAATTATCGTGTAATAATATAGGCTTTTGTTGCTTCAACCTGTTGGGTCAATTGGCGTAGATGCTGGTGGTATGTCCGAAGCCGGACGAGTGCCTGCTCATGGCTGATGATGCGGAATTTGACATATCCTCCGGGCGGCATCTGCGACAAGAGACTCAAATCCGGTTCAACAACAATCCCGATCTTTGGATATCCACCACAGGTATTTGCATCCGCCATCTGGATAATGGGCTGCCCGGAGGGAGGCACCTGTATCGTTCCAGGGAGAAGTCCGTGTGACAATAGGCTTAACGGTTTTCGGGTCTGGAGAGCTGTGTCTCCTTCAAGCCGAAATCCGACCCTGTTTGCCTGTGAGGTGATACGCCATTGCTGTTCCACCAGACAGGCCTGTGACTGCTCAGTAAATTCTTCATATTCAGCGGCCGGCAGAATATGCAGTTCTATGCCTTCCTTGTCGGGAACCGGAAGCAGATCAGCCAACCCCAGACCATGGGCCGGAATTGGACGGGAGGTGTCTGCTCTGCAGGGTAGCAGATCTCCCTTTTGCAGCCCGCGTCCTTCAAAACCACCGAAAGCGCCCTTGATGTCTGTTGAGCGGCCACCCAAAACGAGAGGGACGTCCAGCCCTCCCGCGACTGTCAGATAGGAACGCATTCCCTTTTTGGGGGCTTCCATGACCAGAGTTTGGCCAGCGCGGGCTTTCATACTCCAGCAGGAGGGAAGGGGCATTCCATCGAGCTGAACTTTGGTGGGAGCGCCCGTAATGGCGAATACACAGTCGTGATGAAACCTGATTTTGAAAGGGAAAAATACAATCTCTAGACCTGCTGCATCTGGTGTATTTCCGACAAGGATATTGCCCAGCGCAAAGGCGTTTCGGTCCATGGCGCCACCACAAGCCACCCCAAGAGGGATGCTTTCAGGACGCCCAAGATCTTGTACGGTATTCAAAGGCGCATTCGTGAGAACTTCCAGCATCATGCACTCACAAAACGGACAATATCACCGGCTTTCAGCAGGCAGGGAATATCTGCGGTTGCGTCAAACAGGGGTGGGCAGTGGGCTTTGCCGAGCATATGCCATCCGGATGGTCCCTTGCTGGGTGTCACCGCTGTAAATCCACCGGCGAGCCCAACAGATTTCTGTTCGACATTAATGCGCGGAGTGTCTCTTCGGGGAATGGCCAAGCGTTCAGGCACGCCTGTCAGATAACCAAAGCCTGGTGAAAAGCCGACCATCGCAACCCGGTAGGGCGAACTGGTATGCAGGGCAACTACATCTTTTTCCGACAGCCCCGTTACTTTGGCAACGAAAGGCAGATCTTCCCCTTCCATCCCGCCGTATGTCACGGGAATAACCAGTTCACGCGGGATTATGTCGGCTGCTTCGGCCTGTTCCCATGTCATGTGAAGTATCTGACGTATGTCTGAGGCTTCGTGCTGTTCACAGTCAAATGTGACCAGCAGGTTGTTTGCACCCAGAATGATGGTCTGAATTTCAGATTTTTTCTTCAGGAGGCTTTCCAGACTCCATATGCGGGTTTGTATATCATCGCGGAATACCCCTTCCGACATATCGAGCAGGAAAGCGTCCACTCCCGCATAACTGATACGCATGTCAATTATCCGTTTACAGCAGTGTAGAGTTTTATGGGGATACGGGGAAGTATCAACACGGCGCCGGCTCCAGCCAGAACCAGCGCTGCTACCATATAGAAGACATATTCAAAACTTCCTGTAAACTGAAGGATATAACCGGTTATGATTGGTGCGAGAATGCCTGTGCCGTTGCTGAAGGTCAGCACGAGACCGTTGGCGGCTCCCAAAACGTCATGTTCGACCAGAAGATCGGCCAGAAATGCCATGTTTGCGCCACTTCCAGCGGTTACAAATCCCATACTCAGGATAAGGCAGGCCATTGATAATGGCACTGAATGGATAAGAGGCAGAATGCCAAGTATTGCGACCATGGAAAGATAGAGTGCGACAATGCGCTTTCGTCCCGTTGGTTTGTGGGCGTGTTTGCTGTGAAGACTTTCTCCTATCCGGCCGGCCACAAGAGAAATAACCACAGCCCCTGCATAGCAATAGGCTGTATAAACGCTGGCATCGAAAATCGAGAGGTTCATTCTCTGTTTAAGAATGACCGGAAGCCATGACATCATCAGGAAATTGGCGTAATTAACGCAGCATTGCGCAATCACGACCCCCCAGAATGAACGTGATGTAAAAAAAGGTTTAATTAAAAATCTGTTTTTCTTTCCGGATGCTGCTTGTGTCTTGGGGCGTGCGGGGTAGAGGAAATACCATAGGAGACACCATATGAAACCCACTGATGCCAGAACGGAAAATGCTATACGCCAACCGTGCTGTTCAATCATATAGCCAGCGATAATGGCACCAGAGGCCAGACCGATTGAAATGCCGCTGGTGAACAGGGTCATCATCAATCCGCGTTGCCGGGGGGAAGACCAAAGGCGCATGACTGTGGCGCCGAGGGCAAAAGTCGGTGCCTCTCCTACACCCAGAATCACGCGTGACAGCAGAAATGCAGGCAGAGTCATGGCCAGACTGCCTTGAATCATGGCGGCAGACCACACAGCTACAGCCAGAATGCCGACAATACGCGGGCCCAGACGATCCAGCAGAATAGAAGATGGTAGGTTGAGGAAAAAATAGGACCATAGAAAGCTGGATAGAACCCATCCGGCTTGGCTGGGGGTGAGGTTGAAATCTTTTACAATGTCAGGAAGTGCGACGGACAGAGCAGCGCGGTCTCCATAACAGAGTACGCACATCATGACCGTGGCAGTGCAGATGGCAATCTGTCGCCATGTTTTGCCAGTGATGCTGGAGGATGCAGGCGACGAAACAGGCGCGTCGTGATTTTTCCCTTGCATCGACATTCAGGCAGGAGAAAACGAACGACATGGACAAATTTGCAGCAGAGCTCGTTGCGGCATGACATCAAGTCTGTTTGGCATCGTTATCCTCCCGGAAAGATGAATCTTCAGGCTATTTAAGATCTGCATGGAATTCTGAATTTCCTTTTGTCATCTGAACTTTTTTTGTCTTCGTGCACCATAAAAAACGCTTGTGTTTGATTTAATTTTGATTATAGAACAAAAAAAAGCAACAAAAATATCGATAATTTTTGCCCCTGAGCCACAAAAAAAGTGTTGTATGATGATAACCGAACTGCGCACATTCCTTGTTGCCGCTCAACTGGAGAGTTTTGCTGCGACGGCTGAAAAAGTGGGTTTGACCCAGTCTGCTGTCAGTGCGCAGATCAAACGCTTGGAGTTGGAATTCGGTTATGCTCTCTTTGAGCGGACGGGCCGAGCAGTCAGCCTCAGCCAGGCTGGAGTGATTGCCGTCGATCGTGCGGTCGAAATTGTTGCGATGTTCGATCGTATGCGTGACATTCCAAGAGACACGACTATCAGCGGGACAATCAAGGTTGGTGTCATTTCTACGGCGTATGCGGCACTTCTAGCTCCAGCCATGGCTGAATTCCTGAAAATTTATGCTGATGTCCTGCTTTCGGTCAGTGTGGATGTCTCTCTTGCCCTGCTTCAGAAACTGGAAGCGAAGGCGCTGGATATGGCCATCATGGTCAAGCCACCATTCAGTCTTATTCCAAACATGGAGTGGGTGCCTCTTGTTACGCAGCGTTATGTTCTGGTGTCGCACGAGACTGTTGAGATTCAGGACTGGAAAACCATTCTCAATCAGAATCCGTTTATCCGATATGACAGCCGTTCATTTGGTGGCAGCAGCATCAGCAGTTTTTTGAAAATGCACAGCATGACTCCACACGATATTACAGAGACAGAGGAAATCAGCCTTATTCTGGAAATGGTCTCCAAGAAGATAGGTGTTGCCATTATTCCTGCATGTCAGGAAATAGATAAATATAATAATATAAAATGTACGGAAATACCTGAATTTTCTCAAAAGAGAGAAATAGGTGTTATGGCGTTTAACAGTAAGAAAAAAGCATCTGTTGGTAAATTTATTTCGTTTCTTTCCGATAAGTGCGCATGATTTTCATAAAAAATCATGACAACCGAAACAGAGAGTTTTGAAGTATGAGTATAATTCTATTCCATCAGGCGTTTGGACAGACATTGTTCCAAGCTTTGCACGCAATGAGCTTTGATGGTTTGGGCATGACGCGCCCTTCCTATAGTGAAAAAGAAAATGAAGCTCATGAAATTCTTTGTGCTATTGCGCGCGAATATGGGCTTGAAATCCGGCGGGACTGGGCCTGCAACCTGTATCTGACGCTCCCCGGACGCGACCGGAGCAAGCCTGCGGTCATGACAGGTTCACATATGGATACTGTTCCTTCTGGTGGAAATTATGATGGTGCCGCAGGTGTGGTTGCCGGTCTGTCGATTTTATGTCGCTGGGTTAAGGATGGCTTTGTGCCGGAACGGGATACAACCGTCATAGCAACGCGGGCAGAGGAAAGTGTCTGGTTTCCTGTCTCTTATATCGGCAGCAGAACGGCTTTCGACCTGCTGACGGAAAAAGACCTTCAGGCTCGACGTGTTGATACTGCTCGCACTCTGGCCGAACATATCGATGAATGTGGTGGGAAGTCGCAATGGCCTCATGAGGATATTCTGAAGGCTGAAAATATCGACTGCTTTGTCGAACTGCACATAGAGCAGGGGCCTGTCCTTCCCAGCAATAATGCGGTTATTGGTGTCGTGTCCGGGATTTGTGGTAGCATGCGATATCGTCATGCCACGATCTTGGGGCAATACGCTCATTCTGGAGCCACTCCTCGAAAATTCCGGGCGGATACGGTGGTGGCCATGGCGGATCTGGTGACCACGTTACAGGTATACTGGGAACGGATGGAGGAGGCGGGAAAGGCTATGACGCTGACCTTCGGCGTCTGCCACACCGATGCTCAACAGGCCAATTTCAGTGCTGTCGCAGGAAAGGTTTCATTTTCTCTTGATGTCAGGTCACAGGATACCGATTTGCTTAACGAAGTGGATCAACATATTCAGCAAGTCGTGCAGGATGTGGCCAAACGGCACAATGTAAAAATTGATCTTGGTGAACGAACAGGCAGCTCACCCGCCCATATGGACGCAGATCTTCAGCGAATGGCATTTGAGGTCAGCAACGAGCTGAATATTGCTGCGATGAGTATGGCGAGTGGCGCAGGTCACGATGCGGCAACTTTTGCCAACCGCAATATTCCAACAGAAATGCTTTTTGTTCGGAATGAAAATGGCAGCCATAATCCATATGAACATCTTGAAATGGCTGATTTTGCAGCCGCGACGTCTGTTCTGGACGGCGTTCTTAAACTTCGTGCGGAAAGGATCTGATTTATGCGTTTGGCTTTAACCGGAGATTCCATTCTCTTCCGTCGTCTGAACAGTCAGAAGGACGAAACCATCTCGCCTTTGTTTGATCTGATCCGTGAGTGTGACGTTGGTTTTACAAATCTGGAATTTGTAGCCAATGATTTTGAAGGTGATCCGGCACTGGATCATGGCGGTACTCATTTTGGAGCACCTTGCTGGGTGCTTGATGAACTGAATGATGCCGGTTTCAATTTATATGCTGCGGCAACCAATCACAGTTTGGATTACAGCATCTCGGGCCTGCGAAAAATGATGCAGGCTTTGGATGAGCGGGAAATGGTCTATGCAGGGATAGGTGCCAATCTTGAGGAAGCCCGCAGGCCCGCATACACCACAACCCCGGCGGGTACGGTATCCTTACTGTCCTGTACATCGACTTTTGCCCGTGGGCAGGAGGCTTCTGCTCAGACAGGTCTCATGGCGGGGCGGCCGGGTGTGAATCCATTGCACTTTAATAAGACGTATCAGGTTACGTCGGAGGAGGCTTCTCAGTTACGGTCTATTTATGAACGTCTGGGTTTGCAGGACATTCTTGATGAAAAAGTTCGTCAGGGATTTTCTTTCTATCCACCCAAAGGAACATTACCCTTTGATGGCTTGCAGTTCATCACGGGGGAAAAGACACGTGTGCAAACTCAACTGAATCAAAAAGATCTTTCTGAGATTGTAAAATGGGTTGAGGAAGCAAAGCTCGTTTCCGATGTGGTCGTAGTCAGTATCCATGCGCATGAAAGCGATTATAATGCTGATGGAATTCCAGATATTGAAGTTCCAGCTGCATTCCTTCGTGATTTCACACATGCTGTAATTGATGCAGGTGCATCTGTTGTCGTCTGTCATGGACCACATTTGTTGCGTGGTGTAGAAATTTACAAAAATACGCCGATTTTTCATGGTCTGGGAAATTTTATCGGTCAGAATGAGCTGGTGTCACGCCTGCCCATGGATTCATATGTCGCGTTTCGTTACACTCCAGATATGACACCCCACAAACTTTATAAGGGGCGGAGTGAGAATGACACAAAAGGATTCCCATCTGACCAAAGGTTCTGGGACAGCATGCTGCCTGTATGTCATTTTGAAGATGGGGTGCTTAAGTCAGTCGATATTCATCCTGTGACGTTGGGATTGGGTCTTGCGGCGCACAAACGTGGCGTGCCGTATCTGGCAAAGGGCGTAGATAATATTCGTATTCAGGAAAAAATTCATGATCTTTCAACGCCGTTTGAGACGTCTTTCGGGAAAGAGGATGGATATATGACACTTAGATTTGATCAGTGAAAAGACGCTGTTACAGTTGATAAAGTAGATATTCTCCGTTCCAGATGAACATGGGCGTCTTGTGATACAAGAAGTTGCGGTTTTTTGGACGGGGAGATTTTTGTGTTATCTCGGTTCGGAATAAATATTTTTAAATCTTAATCATTATCTGTTCTTTTAATGATTTCCGGAGAATATATATGATCGAACAGTCTTCATTTCTGTTTCCGCCCATCATTCCGGCTCTGCCAATTGAGGGAGAAAATGTCCAGTTTCCAGTTGGACGTATCTGGTGTGTTGGACGCAACTACGCTGAACATAGTCGCGAAATGGGAAGTGATCCGGAGCGTCACCCTCCATTTTTTTTCACAAAGCCGGCCGATAATATAACAAATCAATCTGTATTGCCGTTCCCTCCACAAACAAGAAAACTGCACTATGAAGTGGAACTTGTCGTGGCGCTCAATGCAGGTGGCGCTAATCTGACGCCGGAGGAAAGTCATAAGCTGATCTATGGTTATGCCGTGGGGTTGGATATGACGCGGCGGGATATGCAGGAAAAAGCCAAAGAAAATCGGCATCCATGGAGTCTTTCCAAAGGATTCGATAATGCCTGCCCAATTTCTGCTATCCGTCCGGTCGGTTTGGTGGGGGAGGTGGACCGGAGTTTGCTTACCCTCAAGGTGAACGGCGACATAAAGCAGTCTGGTCACATAAGCGATATGATTTGGTCAATATCAGAGATGATTTCTGTGCTTTCGCAGAGTGTCACATTGCATAGAGGAGATCTGAT
>JAAYUA010000063.1 GCA_012517935.1 Acetobacter sp.
ATCGCCTACCATCAACCTTGCACACGCGCAGAAATCGAAGAAATCCGGGGCGTCAGCCTTAACCCAAACGTTCTTGATGCCCTCATCGAAGAGTCACTGATCGCACCTCGCGGCCGCAAGGAGGTTCCCGGTCGGCCGGTGCTCTGGGGAACGACCCCCGACTTCCTGCGTCATTTTGGATTGAAGGCCCTTTCCGAACTTCCACGCCGGGAAGAACTGATGATGGACATCCTTGATGGTCCCGGCAGCCGGGAAGAAACTTCTCCCCCGAGAGCTCAGGCAGAGACGGATAAACAGGCAGAAGGTGCGGAAACCGCCTGATCGTGTTAGTCTGGGAGTCCGACTTAAATCAGGCCGAAGTATGCTGAAACACCGATACTCCCCACTTTCCTGCCACGACAGCATCTCCGGAACACTTCATGTTTGATTTTGCATGGTCTGAATTCCTGCTGATTGGTGTTATCGCATTGCTGGTGATCGGCCCGAAAGATCTTCCGATCGCCATCCGGGCAGTGACACGCTCCCTGAAAAAATTACGTGGAATGGCAAGCGAATTTCAGACCCATGTTGACGAGTTCGTCCGGGAGTCGGATTTGTCGGATGTCCGTGACTCCATGCGCGATCTTCGCTCCATGAATCTGCGTTGCCAGATCATGCGAACCCTCGATAATGATGGCACTATCCGCAAAAACCTGTCATCGCCTGTTCTGCCTCCGGCAATCACCATGCAATCTGCGGATCGCAAGGTTGATGCCTTTTCGGAAGCTCATCCGCTGATCGAGGCTGATGATGCTTTTTCACAAATGCACATGCCTTCGACCGCGCTCACGGATGGCAGTCTGTCTTCCGTCGTGGAACCTGCTGGGATATCGGATGAAGCGCCATCCATTATTCCGCCACTTCAGGCACGACGCATCAAAAATGAGCGCCAGCACCTGACGCCTCCTGCTTTCCTGCCTCCGGCGAAGGTCTTTCATGCCGGACGGGCTGTGCGCCCCTGGAAGAATAATTAGAAGAACACTGGCCCTGCGAGAATATCCTCGCCCTTACAAGAACAGCCGGCCGATCAGGCGATGGAGAGAGAATGTCCGACGTGAAGGACGATACGATTAACGACGAGCCCATGCCGCTTCTCGACCATCTGATCGAACTGCGGCGCCGTCTGCTCTGGTCCGTTGTCACTTTCGGCCTGTGTTTTCTGCTCTGCTATCACTATGCGCAGGATCTCTATCTGTTTCTGGCCAAGCCTCTGGGCGATATCATGCGCCAGAAAGGCGAGCAGCCACACCTGATCTATACAGCGCTTTACGAAGCATTTTTCACATATATCAAAGTCGCGTTCTTCGGTGCGACATTCATGTCATTCCCGATGATCGCCATACAGGCATGGATTTTCATCGCACCGGGGCTCTACCGTTCTGAAAAACGCGCCTTCGCCCCGTTCCTGGTCGCAACGCCACTGCTTTTCCTGCTTGGCGCTGCTCTTGCCTATTATTTCGTGTTTCCGTTCGCCTGGAGCTTCTTTCTGTCTTTCCAGACAGGAAATGGCGGCGATGGATTGCAGATCGAGCTTCAGGCCAAAGTCTCCGAATATCTGGCTCTGGTCATGCGGCTGATCCTGGCATTCGGCATCTCCTTCGAACTGCCGGTCGTGCTGACACTTCTCGCCAGAGTTGGCATTGTGACTTCCCGCCAGCTCAGAAAATTCAGACGCTATGCCGTCGTCGGGGCTTTTGTCGCCGCTGCAATCCTGACGCCACCAGACATCATTACGCAGACCGGGCTCGCGATACCCCTGATAGTCCTTTACGAGATTTCCATCATTTCGGCGCGCATGGTCGAACCAAAGCACCTGGCCGAAAATACGCCAGACTAACTGCCAGCCCAACAGATAGAGACTTCCAATGCATGATATCCGAGCACTTCGCGCTGACCCTGAAGGTTTTGATGCAGATCTGGCACGTCGTGGAGTTCCGTCCACAGCACAGGCCATTCTGAAGCTGGATGAAGAACGCCGTGAAGCCC
>JAAYUA010000064.1 GCA_012517935.1 Acetobacter sp.
GATGTCTGGCGAGTGATGTTGCGCTCTTCTGTTGAAATTTCAAAATACCTATCGCCTCCTCAAGAGCAGGCAGCGCGCGCATTATGGAAATTGTTGCCGGATGCGCGCCTTGTCGGGGGCGCTGTCAGGGATATTCTGCTGGGGCGAACGATTTCAGATCTTGATTTTGCATCTTCTCATCCTCCCCTGAAAGTTAAGGAGATTTTTGAATCTTCTGGAATTCCGATCATCCCGACAGGGTTGGCACATGGAACTGTAACAGCCTTACTTCATGGTGTTCCATGTGAGATCACGACGTTGCGTCGCGATGTGGAAACGGATGGGCGTCATGCTGTTGTGGAGTGGACGGATGACTGGAAGGAAGACGCGCAGCGACGTGACTTTACGTTCAATGCCATGTCCTGCGATCGTGATGGCGTCATTTATGATTATTTCTGCGGACAGGATGATCTGATCGCCGGGAGAGTCCGCTTTGTCGGCGATCCGGAGGAAAGGATTACAGAAGATGCCCTCCGGATACTGAGATTTTTCCGTTTTTATGGACGTTATGGTCGTATCGATCCCGATGCCCGGACCGTGAAGGCATTGACGGAAACATCAGCTCTTCTGGAAGGTCTTTCCCCGGAGCGTGTCTGGTCAGAGGTAAAGCAGATTTTCGGGGGCTCCCGTCTGCCAGATGTTCTGGATCTGATGCAGCGGTGCGGCATATTGCGAAGGCTCTTTCCTGATGGAGACATGTCGAGCCTGTCATGGGCGGTCATCCATGGAATGGAAAATGCCCCTCTGATGCGTCTCGGTCTTCTTCTGTTCCCGGAAGCACATTCGATTGCGGAGTCCCTGCGTCTTTCACGGGCGGAAGAGAGTGTTCTCAGGACGATGATGCAGGCCCCGGTTCTGGAACCTGAAACCTCGGACGCTGACGTGATGCGGGCATTGGCTGTTTGTGATGCGTACAGTCTGATCGCGCGAACATGGGTAACACAGGCAAAAAGAAGGGACGAACGTCAGGCATTGTGGAACGCTCTCCGTGATCAGATTGTTCAAACGGCAGTGCCCAGCTTCCCTCTGGCCGGACGTGACGTTGTTCAGGCAGGCGTAGCGCCGGGAGTGAAGGTCGGACACATGCTGATGTTGCTGCGTCAATGGTGGTTGGACGGAGGGTGCGTGGCTGATGCGGGGCAATGTCTGGTGTATCTCCAGAGTTTGCTGAAGGAAGCGGACTGACTTCCCCGTTTGTCAGGGGGCTGGTAGATGAGGCGTCATGAATGCTTCATCATCTTCCGGAGCAGCCCGGGAACGATCGTCCTTTCTGTCGGATGACAGTTTTTCCGTTCTTCTCCGTCTCTGGAGAGATAATGTCCGATTTCATCATGCGCGGATTGCAGCGGTCTTTCTGCTGACTGTCGCCACGGCTGGTTTGACGGCGCTTTATCCTGTCGTGATTCAGCGTGCCCTTGATATGTTTTCCTTACATGATCAGCGGATCCTGTATCAGGTTCCGCTGCTGGTTGTGGCCATCACGGTCGCGAAATCGATCGCCCAATATGGTCAGACAATCGCCACGCAGGGATTGGTTCTGGTGGTGATCCGCGAATTGCAGGGCGAGATGTTTGGGCATCTGTGCGTTGCTGATGTTGTGCGCCTGGAAAGAGAAGCCCCCGCTGCGCTGGCCGCGCGTTTCACGACAGATGTGGTTTCGATCCGTGAGGCGATGATCCGGGTTGTGAACTCGGTTGGCGATGCCGTGACGGTGGTCGGACTTATTGTGTCGATGATCTGGATGGATTGGGAGCTGAGTCTGATTGCGGCCCTGCTCTATCCTCTGGCAGCCGTGCCAATCCAGAAACTGGGCAAGCGTATTCGCCGGGCATCCGGCAATGTTCAGGAACAGATTGGTGAGACGGCGGCCTTACTGACAGAAAGCTTTTCACAAGCCAGAACGGTGCGTGTCTATCGTCTTGAGGAACGTGAAGAGCGCAGGGCCGGCAGTTCGTTTGATCATCTCCATGATGCATTTCTGAAAATCGTGCGTGGGCGTGCCCGTGTTGATCCGCTGCTGGAAGCACTGGGCGGCGTAGCAGTTGCTGCCGTTCTCGGCTTTGCTGGCTGGCGGGCTGCTATGGGTGGAGCGACACTTGGCGATTTCTCGGGATTTGTTGCGGCTCTGCTCCTTGCGGCCCGTCCTTTGCGTGCGTTGGGAGCGCTCAATGCGGCATTGCAGGAAGGTATTTCCGGACTGGTCAGAATTTTCTCGATCGTTGATGAAGCTCCGGCTGTTCGGGACCAGCCATCTGCGCGCGTCCTGCCTGCGGGAGGGGGACATCTGGAGTTCCGCAATGTCGCTTTCCGTTACAGTGATGGGCGGGCAGGTCTGCGAGACCTGAGTTTCGAAGCGAAACCCGGGCAGATGGTGGCGCTGGTTGGTCCTTCAGGTGCGGGAAAATCGACAGCCCTGTCACTGATCCCCCGTTTGCATGACGTCTCGGAAGGCAAGGTGCTGCTGGACGGTGCTGACCTGCGGGATGTGCAGCTGGCCAGCCTGCGCGATGCGATTGCCTATGTCAGTCAGGACACGTTGCTGTTCGATCTTTCCATACGTGACAACATCATGATGGGACGTCCGGAGGCATCGGTGGAGGAACTGAATGAAGCCGCGCGTCTTGCGGCTGCTGACGGTTTTATCTCTGCTTTGCCTGAAGGTTTTGAAACGATCGTGGGGCAAGGCGGGCAGCGTCTCTCAGGGGGGCAACGTCAACGCATTGCGCTGGCCCGCGCGTTGTTGCGCGATCCTCGTCTGTTGCTTCTGGATGAAGCAACGAGTGCCCTGGACAGCGAAAGTGAGGCGCTGGTTCAGGAAGCATTATCAAATGTCCGTCGGGGCCGGACGACGATCATGGTGGCGCATCGTCTTTCAACGGTACGTTCTGCGGATCTCGTCGTCGTGCTGGATCATGGACGCGTGGTGGAATCCGGAACACATGAACAGCTTACGGAAGCTGGAGGCCTTTATGCACGTATGGTGAAACGGCAGGAGCTTTCATCGTAGTTGCCGTGGGGGATGTGTTCGTTTGTGTTGAAAGCGGCATGACAGGGTCAGATTCCGTCAGTGGCATGCTGGATTTCTAACGTCTGTGGCAAATGATCTGGATTTTATTCAGTTTGGGAAACAGGCTTTCGGGAAAGGAGAGCCTGTTTTTTAATACTCGATAATTATGAAAATATATTAATTTCTATTTCCGGTTTTTGATGGTCAATTGAGTGAATGATGCTGTGGAACATTTTTTTTGTCAGAATGCCTGAATTAATATTTTGTCGGGACAGATGATAACTGTCCGTCAGGATAAGCCCATCAGGCAGTTCGGTTGAATGGCCATGCCGGAAATGGATGCGGGATAGCGGAATGCCACATGCTGAAAGAATGGCATTATGTGCAAGAACGCCAAGCGCCAACACAGTTTTCAGTCTGGGCATGGTCTGAAGTTCTGATTTCAGGAACGTATTGCAGGTCGTGACTTCGTCAGGCAGAGGCAGATCCCCTACTGGCGCGCAGTGCACCGCGTGCATGACCCGACAATTATGCAGTTGCAGGGAATCAGACGAACTGGCTTCGTAAATTCCAGACGCAAATCCGGTTTCCATCAGCGTTTCGTAGAGCAACTTCCCGGCATAATCGCCCGTGAAGGGGCGGCCTGTCCTGTTGGCGCCGTCCATTTCCGGGGCAAGTCCGACGATCAACAGTTCCGCGTCCATGGAGCCCCATGCCGAAACCGGGGCATTCCATGCCGTGGGTGACTTGCTTCGGTTTTCGGCACGATATTCAACCATGCGTGGACAAAGCTGGCAGTCGTGGGATGGGTGAAAAGAGACTTTTGTATTTAAGGGCATCGTGATCCTGAAAATGTGGATGTCGGGACACAGGAAGACGATGCCATAAGCGGTCTGACCTGTTGCCCGATCAGGAAGGTTCACTCATCTGATCCGCGGGGTGTCGGACTGGTGGAAGGGTTCTGGGACGATTTTCCGCCTGTCGACGCGTAAATTCAGCAGCAATATCAGAAAGTTCGATGAACTGATCGGCCTGTCTGCGAAGTTCATCACCGATCAGTGGCGGGGACGATTTCATGGAGGATACGACAGAAACGCGGACGCCTGCACGCTGGATGGATTCCACAACGCGTCTGAAGTCCGAGTCTCCAGTGATGAGAACGGCATGATCAATGCGTGGGGCCATTTCCATCATGTCGACGGCTATCTCGATATCCATGCTTCCCTTGATACGCCGACGTCCTGAATGATCGGTAAATTCACGGGCAGTTTTTGTAACCAGAAAATACCCGTTATAGGAAAGCCAGTCGGTGAGTGGCTTGAGCGGTGAATATTCGTCGGTATCGAGGATGGCTGCGTAATAGCTTGCACGAACAAGATTACAGCGAGATGAAAAAAAATTCAGGAATTTTTTGTAATCGACGTCGAATCCAAGTCCTCTTGCAGCGGAATAGAGGCTGGAACCATCAATAAAAACGCATGTGCGCTCATCTTTTCTGAACATGATTGGTGTTGTCCTATCTAAATATCTGAAATCCGGGTTCGTAATCTTCGTTTAATTAAGATACGTCGTTTTTTTCTTGGCTCTCAGTATGGTGATGTTTATCACACGCTGGGGTTGAGGGACAAGGGTAGCGAGAGAGGCATGCGGGAAGAGAAAAGGGATCGTCAGGCGCTGATCGCCGTTGGAGGGAATCTGCCGCAGCGTTGTGGAGAAAACATCGGAATGTCTCCGCTTGAAACCTGCATGAAAGCGGTGGAAACCCTGCGCGTCCTGCCCGGAGTTTGCGTGCAGGATGTGTCGTTCTGGTACGAAAGCGCCCCGGTGCCACCTTCGGGTCAGCCTCCTTATGTTAATGGAGTGATCAAGGTGGCAACGCAGTTATCCCCGGAGGAGTTGCTTGCTGCCTTGCATAATATTGAAGCCACACAGGGGCGGCTCCGGAGTGTTCCCGATGCGGCACGGACACTGGATCTGGACATTATAGATATGGACGGTCTGATCCGCTCTGCCCCGGCTCCCGATCCGGTGCTGCCTCATCCCAGAGCCTGTCAGAGAGCATTCGTTCTGTTGCCGCTGCGCGATGTGGCTCCGGACTGGAAAGATCCGGTCAGTGGTCGTGATCTGGCATCGCTTCTGGTCGATGTCGCAGGGCAGGAAATCAGCCGCCTTGATACGCTGATATGAGATCGTCTTTGCGGGAGGTTCCCACGGCTGGAGAAAAATGCTAGAGATGGCAATTCAGCGTATGCTTTGTGTTAACTGATTTTCTGGGAGGCCATGCCCCATGGCACGCGTTACCGTCGAAGATTGCGTCGATAAGGTACCGAACCGCTTCGACCTGGTGCTGCTGGCTGCCCAGCGCGCACGTAACCTGTCACGCGGTGAAGAGCTGACTGTCGATCGCGACAATGACAAAAATCCTGTCGTTGCATTGCGTGAAATCGCGGAAGAGACCGTGACGCTGGATTCCCTGCGTCATGATCTTGTGCGCTCACTCGCCCGTGCACCTGAGCCAGAGCCGGCTGATGAAGAAGTCATGGATCTGATCCCGACCGATCAGAACATCTTCGGCCTGCAGGAACGCGCACCGGAAGACGAGATCACGGATCTGTCCCCGGATGAACTCAAGGCTGCGATTGAAGCCGAACTGAGTGGTCGGGGCCGCCGCTGATCCCTTCCCGACAGGAAATGAATATTGGGAAACTCCCTCCCTCCGGGGAGCAGGTGAGTAACCCGGGTTCCGGTGTGGAACTGTCTCCGTCCGAACAAGCGCCAGCCAAGGAGGCTGGCGTCAGGTTCGGGAATGGAGAAGAAGATATCTCCATCGACAAGCTGGTTCGTTATGTCAGATCCTACAATCCGGGATCTGACAGCGATCTGATACGCCGCGCTTTCGAAGTCGCCCGGACGGCCCACGAAGGGCAACTGCGCGATAACGGCGATCCCTACATTACCCATCCGGTTGCCGTCGCCATGATCATGGCTGGTTTTCGGCTGGATGATGCGTCGATTGCGACAGCTCTTCTGCATGATACGGTCGAAGATACGGGTCTGACGCAGGCTGCTCTGCGGGCGCAATTCGGTGATACGATCGCCGATCTGGTCGATGGTGTCACCAAGTTGACCCGACTGGAACTCCAGTCCGATCGCACCAAGCAGGCAGAGAATTTTCGGAAACTCGTTCTTGCGATGTCGCGGGATATCCGCGTTCTGATCGTGAAGCTTGCTGATCGTCTGCACAATATGCGGACATTGCATTTTGTCAGCAGGACAGATCGTCGGCAGCGCATTGCCCGCGAAACGATGGATATCTACGCTCCCCTTGCCGAGCGTATCGGTATGGATCGCGTCAAGACGGAGTTGCAAAACCTCTCCTTCGCACAGCTTGAACCGGAAGCTGATGCGACCATCCGCGCCCGCCTGAACTATTTGCGCGGTCAGGGAGCGGACGTCATCGAGGAGGTGCGGCAGGATCTTCGTCGTCTGTGCCATGAAAGCGGCATTCATCAGGTTGACGTTACCGGACGCGAGAAATCTCCTTATTCCATCTGGGAGAAGATGCAGCGGCGGAATGTCGCGTTTGAACAGCTTTCCGATATCATGGCGTTCCGCGTCATCGTCGATACCCGGGAAGAGTGCTATATGGTTCTTGGCGTCATTCATGGCGCTTTTCCGGTTATTGCCGGACGCTTCAAGGATTATATCTCAACTCCGAAGGCGAACGGATATCAGAGCCTTCATACGGGCGTTACCCTGCGACATCCGCGCAATCAGAAAATTGAAGTCCAGATCCGCACGATTGATATGCATCACGTCGCCGAAGATGGTGTCGCGGCGCACTGGGCTTACAAGCATGAGGCCGGAGGACAGGCGGACGACGCAGCCCTTGAGCGGAAAAGACCCCGCTGGGTGCAGGATCTTCTGGAAATTCTCGAAGATTCATCGGCTCCGGATGAGTTTCTTGAAAACACCAAGCTGGAACTCTATCAGGATCAGGTCTTCTGTTTCACACCGCGTGGTCAGCTCATTTCTCTGCCGCGTGGCGCGACGCCTGTGGACTTTGCATATGCCGTTCACAGTCAGATCGGGGATTCCTGTGTTGGCGCCAGAGTAAATGGTCGCCTGATGCCATTGCGACACGAGTTGCAGAATGGCGATCAGGTCGAGATCATGACGGCCCGTGGTGGGGCGCCCTCACCATCTTGGGAACGGTTCGTTGTTACGGGAAAGGCGCGCGCCCGTATCCGCCGCTATGTCGCAGCCCAACAGAAACAAACATCCATTGATTCCGGGCGTGCGGCCTTGTCTCGCGCCTTTCGTCAGGAAGGTGTCGATGGATCTGAAAAAATCCTTGAAACAGTCCTCAAGGAGCTGCGGCAACCCTCTGTCGAAGATCTGTTTGCCGCGGTTGGCAGCAACAGTATCGGTCCGCGCGATGTTGTTCATGCGGCTTATCCGGAATTGCGTCGTGCCCCGCGTGCGCCCCGTTTTGTGCCGGGATTTGCGTCCCGCGCACCGGTTCAGAAGGGACGGGATACAAGACAGAGCGCTTCCCTTGTTGGTCTGGGTTCCGGAATCGCGACACATTTTGCTGGATGTTGTCATCCGCTACCCGGAGAAAAGATTGTGGGTGTGGTCGCAACGGGAAAGGGTGTGACCATTCATGCAGCCGGATGTCAGTCGCTTCAGGCATTTGCCGCCACACCCGAGCGGTTTCTCGAAGTTGACTGGGGTTATGATGCCGATGGCCGGGCATTGGGCGAACGTCCGCATATCGGGCGCATCAGTGTCATTGCGGCCAATGACCCCGGGGTTCTGGCAACGATCACAAATGTGGTTTCCAGACAGAACGGTGCGCTGTCCGAGCTGAAAATCGTGAACAGGCAGCTTGAATTTATTGAAATCTTTGTCGATGTCGAAGTCCGTGACCTGAAACATCTGTCGTCTGTTATTGCGGCTTTGCGTGCGGCTTCCGGTGTTTCACAGGTTGAACGTGCAAAGGGTTGAGGGTTCATGCTGATCGGAACAGGCATGGATCTGTGCAATGTGGACCGGATTGCCAAATCGATCGAACGTTTTGGTCCGCGTTTTCTTGAGCGTGTCTTTACCGTTTCTGAACGGGAGCGGGCAGAGCGACTGAGCGGTAAGGCGCGTGCCGGGGCTTATGCCAAGCGTTGGGCTGCCAAGGAGGCCTGCGCGAAAGCTTTGGGCACTGGGTTTTCCAATGGTGTCGCTCATGCCGATATCGGGGTCGAAAACCATCCGGGAGGTCAGCCTTTCCTGACGCTGACCGGAGGTGCTGCGCGGCATCTGGCGGAAATGGTTCCAGCTGGTATGGTGCCGGCCATCTTTTTGAGCCTGACAGATGATCATCCATGGGCGATGGCTCAGGTTATGATAGAGGTTCGACATTCAGCCACGTGTATATGACCCGACAGCTGTTCCACGGTCTTCCTTGACAGGCGACTGTGCTCCCGGCTTGATTCCTTGCCCGCTGTCTGGCGGTTTTCCGCGTTATCTTTCACAGTCCCGAAGAGTGACAGACCCGATATGAGTTCTCCTTCCCAGCCTGACTCCCCTTCTTCTGACAAGGCGTCACAGACCGCTTCCGGGTTGAAAGGGTTGCTGGAGGCACTGCGTACAGTTCTGACAGTCATTCTTGTGACCGTGGTGTTGCGGACGTTCCTTTTCGAACCCTTCAGTATCCCGTCCGGGTCCATGATTCCGACCCTTCAGGTCGGGGATTATCTTTGGGTTTCGAAATATAGTTACGGTTATTCCCGCTATTCCTTTCCTTTTTCTCCACCTTTGTTCAACGGCCGTATTCCGGACATTGCACCGCACAGAGGCGATGTCGCAGTGTTCCGTTTCACCAAGGACACATCGATTGATTATGTGAAGCGGATTATTGGTCTTCCCGGAGATCGGGTGCAGGTGAAGGGTGGGCGTCTGTATCTGAATGGAGAACTGGTGCCCTGTAAGCCTGAAGGCGAATATGTCGCGATTGATGAGCATCGCACCCATATGCGCGGAGAGATGTGCGAGGAAGAACTGCCTGCGTCGAATGGTCACGGTACGGTCGATCATCAAATCCTGAAATTGACAGATGAAGGGATGCAGAATGATACGCCGGAATATGTTGTTCCGCCGGGGCATTTCTTTGCGATGGGGGATAATCGTGACGATAGTGCGGACAGCCGTTTCATGGGCGATGATCCGCTGGATCTTGGTTTTGTGCCCATCGAAAATCTGGTTGGTCGCGTGCAGATCGTGTTTTTCTCGGTTGATAAGGCACATCCATTCTGGGAATTCTGGTACTGGCCTTCTGAAATTCGCTGGAACCGCTTTCTGCATCCGGTGCATTGAGGATGAGTGAACGGACCGTGACTGTTTTTGAAACGCGCATAGGGCACACATTTGCCAATCCTGAACTGTTGAGCGAAGCGTTGACGCATCGCTCCGCTGTCAATCAGCGTGGTGGTGGACGTCGGCCCAAAAATAGGGGCGCAGGATCGAACGAGCGTCTGGAGTTTATAGGCGATCGTGTTCTTGGCCTGTTGATCGCCGAGTGGCTTTTCGAACGGTACCCGGATGAGCAGGAAGGCGCGCTTGGTTCACGTCTGGCGCATCTGGTGTCACGTGATGTTCTGGCCGGGATCGCTGCGGATCTTGGTCTTCCGGACATGCTGACCGTAGCGGGTCATGAGGAACGGATCGGGATCAGGCACACGGCCAATGTTCTGGCCGATGCGCTGGAAGCCCTGTTGGGTGCGCTTTATCTTGATGGTGGGCTTGATAAGGCGAGGTATCTGGTCAGAAAAGGCTGGCAGGATAATATCGGGCGTCAGGTTGCGCCCCCGAAAGATTCCAAGACGGCTTTGCAGGAATGGGTTCTGGCCCGTGGTATGCCTTTGCCGGTTTACGAGGTGGTGAGTGCCGAAGGGCCCTCGCATGCCCCTGATTTTGTGATTGCCGTTCACGCGGGAGGCTGTCGCGCCGAAGGGCGGGCCGGAAATAAACGTGCGGCGGAAAGTGCGGCTGCAGCGGTCCTGCTTGCTGAACTGGAAAAAACGAGTCCCGGTGCGGACAGAAGGAAGAAATCATGACCGAAACAACACGTTGCGGCTTTGCTGCTTTGGTGGGAGCACCAAATGCGGGCAAATCGACCCTTCTGAACCGCATGGCAGGGGCAAAACTGTCCATTGTCAGCCCGAAAGCCCAGACGACCCGTTTCAGGGTTCTGGGTATTCTGATGCGGAATCACACACAGATTCTCCTTGTCGATACCCCAGGTATTTTCCAGCCGCGTCGTAAACTTGACCGGGCCATGGTTGCAGCAGCCTGGACGGGTTCGGAAGATGCGGACATCACCCTGTTTCTGGTCGACGCCCGTAGTGGCCTGACGGATGAAGTGCGTGGAATTGCTGAACGTCTGTCAGCTGGCAAACGCCGGATATGGCTGGTGCTGAACAAGACAGATTTGCTGGAGCCGGAAAGACTGCTGCCTTTGACTGCTGAATTGAGCGGGCTGCTTTCGGTTGAGCATGTTTTCATGATCAGTGCCCGGACGGGCAATGGTGTCGAGGATCTGCTGGACAGGCTGGCGGATTCCTTGCCTGAAGGCCCGCTGCTTTATCCTGAAGATGATCTGACGGATCTTCCGGATCGCCTTCTGGCGGCAGAACTGGTCCGGGAACAGATCTTCCTCCAGACACATGAAGAAGTGCCTTACGGTGCGACTGTGGAGACGGAAAGCTTTGCGGAACGCCCCGACGGCTCAGTCCGCATTGACGTGACGATCTATGTCAGCCGCGCCAGCCATAAAGGTATTCTCATCGGAGAACGGGGACGTCGTATCCGGGAGTTGGGTCAACGTGCGCGCAAGCAGTTGGAAAGTCTGCTGGAGCGTCCATGCCATCTCTTCCTGAACGTCAAGGAACGCGCGGGTTGGGATGAAGAACGCGCTCGCCTGCGTGCCATCGGTCTGGATGACAGCGTCTGAGGAGAAATCATGCATAACGCGCCGATGATTGGTCGGTGCGTATGGATGGAGAGGCATTGGGTCAGTCGGAACGCGGGATATCCCCCAGTCTGTTGACAGGGTGTTTGTGTGTTCGTGAATATTTCACGTGAAACACTTTTACAGGGTCAATTGAGCGAGCGCTTCAAGCCGGTCGGGTGCCATGATTGTAATGCTGTGATCGCGGCCTGAAAGGATCATGTTTTCCTTGCGCATCCAGCTGAGTGTTCTGCTCACGGTCTCAACGGTCAGGCCGAGGAAATCAGCAATATCATTGCGGATCATCGGAAGGTGAAGCTGCGGCATCTCGGGAATGACGCGCCCAAAATCTTCTTCCAGACGACCAAGCAGGAATGAGGCCACGCGTTCACGCGCTGTCTTGCGGCCCAGAAGGAGCATCTGGTCGTTTGCGATGACCAGTTCATGGCTTGCTTCTGCGAGGAGTCTGCGCTCCAGATTGGGGTATTGCTGCGTGATTCTGGCAAAGTCGGCGCGTGAGAAGCGACAGACACGCGAAGCTTCAATGGTTTCCGCTCCGAACCCATAGGTTTTGACGGCAGCCAGACCAAGGAAATGTCCCGGACCTGCGAAGCCGGTGATCTGACGACGCCCGTCAGGAAGGGAGCGATAGAGTTTCACCATCCCGGATGTGACATTGTAAAAATATCTTGCCGGGGCGTCTTCTTCGATGAAGATCTGGGCAGAGGAAAGTTTCACACGCTCTGAAATGAGCGCCAGAGCATCCAGTTCCGTATCGCTCAGAGTGCTGCATAATCCCCGGCCCCTGACTTCGCACATCTGGCAGGCTGAAGTGTCCGGTCTTTCTGAGAGAATGTAGCGTCTTGGACGGATCTGTAGAGCCTCTGTTTGCATTCTCATTGCACAGCACTCGGTGCTGTCCTCTTTTATGCAAACATCAGTCTGCACGTTTCTATTTTTCTTTATATAGCGGCTTCCCGGAGTGGGCCATATTCTTTTCCGGGAGTGCTGGTGAAATAAAACGGCATATCAAGCAGAAAAATGATCTGTCAGAATTTTATTGATGTATTTCGTGCGGAAAATAAATATTGATGCAAAGAAATATTACACAAACATCAAAAATTTATTTCCGCAACCTTCTTTCGTCTGTTTTTTAGATTCCTTCCGACAACATATATTGCCGGAATTTTGATTATTTCAGCTGTTCGATAAGCTCCAGACCTTCCTCAGAGTTGAGAATGGCGGCTTTTTCTTTGGTGGTCAGGCTTTTCAGTGCATCACTGACAGTCCGGGATTCAGACAGGCGAACCAGTCCGACCAGAAGATCAGCGTTCACAGGATCTCCTGCTTTGCGCGCGGGTGGCAACATCGTGCGATGTGCCGCCATCAGATCAGGGTGAGAGCGCAGCGCAAGGATAGCCTCCTGCGTGTCTGCTGCAGCCGGTCGCGCATTGGCGATGGCCGTCATTCGCAGAACTTCCGGTGTGTTTGTTTCTTCCGGAATCAGCAGAAGCCCGATTTTTTTCAGGAACAGACCAGCATCGCGGCTGGCTGTTGCCGAAGCCAGAGGAATGGCGAAGAAGAGCCCCAGGAGAACAGGTGTCATCCAGAAGAACAGAGAAGGAGACACCGCCCAGGCGCAGGCGCCAAGCGTGACGCCAAAAGCCATGAAGCGCCAATAGCCATGGATGATGACGGACAGGGGGATTTTTCCGTCATCCCGGCGCTGTGCGTTCCATCCTGAATCCTGTCCGCTCAGAATGGAGAGGACACCGGTGGTTTGTATCAGCATGGCAATCGGAGCAATCAGCCCGCCGATGATGGTTTCCAGAACGACGGAAATGGCGGAGCGCACAGGCCCGCCACAGGCCTTGAGTGTGGCGCGATCGGTGAGCAGGGCAATCCACGCCATAATTTTTGGCGCAAGCAGAATGCCCATGGTGCCGATGAACACGTATTTTGCGCGGATCGGGTCAACCTGTGGCCAGTGTGGATAAAGGGTTTTCGTGTCACCGAAATATTCAGGGCGGACAAAGTGCGCCTGAAGAGACACGAGAATGCCGACCAGCAGGAAAATCAGCCAGAGTGGAGATGTGACATAGGACCCGATGCCAACCATCATGTGTGTGCGGCTGATCCAGTGCAGACCCTTGGTTGGAAGTACCTTGTAATGCTGCAGATTGCCCTGACACCAGCGACGGTCGCGGATGGCGACATCGGTGAGGGAAGGCGGACTTTCCTCGTAAGAACCTTGCAGGCCCGGGATCATGTGGATGGCCCAGCCGCCACGGCGCATCAGCGCAGCTTCGACAAAATCGTGACTGAGAATATGACCTCCGAACGGCTTGCGTCCGGGCAGATGTGGCAGGCCGGCCTGTTCGGCGAAGGCTTTCGTCCGGATGATCGCGTTGTGGCCCCAGTAATTCCCTTCAGAACCGTGCCACCATGCAATGCCATAGGCAATCAATGGTCCATAGACGCGCCCGGCAAACTGCTGCATGCGGGCGAATAATGTCGTGCCGCCCACGATGATCGGCAGGGTCTGGATCAGACCGACAGTCGGATGTTGTTCCATGGCCGCGGCCATACGGACCAGCGTCTCACCGCTCATGACCGAGTCGGCGTCGAGCGTGACCATGTGTGGATAGGCCGCTCCGAAACGTCGCACCCATTCCCCGACATTCCCCGCCTTGCGTTCGATGTTCTGTGCGCGACGACGATAGAATACGTTTGTTTTGCC
Organism: Acetobacter sp.; assembly: GCA_012517935.1. Classification (GTDB taxonomy): domain Bacteria; phylum Pseudomonadota; class Alphaproteobacteria; order Acetobacterales; family Acetobacteraceae; genus Acetobacter. The sequence continues at coordinate 13,789 of JAAYUA010000064.1, forward strand.
GTGAGATTCCTTGCGAAATGCGATGAAGGCGGCTTCTTCCTCGATCCAGACATCCGGATTTGTGGTGTCCGACAGGATGAAAAGATCGAAATGCTCTCCCTGTCCGGTGGCTTGCAGACTGTCATAGATCGCCCGCAAACCCGCCATGACGCGATGCGGACTCTCGTTATAGGTCGGCATCAGCAGGGCGGTGCGGCGTGTCAGCTTCGGCAGGGGACCTGTGCGCGAAACACCCAGTCCCAATCCACCACGCCCCAGCAATGCGAAAAATCCGGCAATCGCGGAGGTGAAGGAAAGAGCGATCCAGAGGAACAGCGCGACGAAAATCACGAGCATGACAATGCCGAGCAGTGAAGACTCGCTGGCATCAAGCACGAGGTTCATCTGCCAGCCGCCATAGACCGTCAGCAATATGGCCGATCCAAAAACCAGCAGACGCCGGAGCCAGATCAAATCCGGTTCTGTTACGGGCGTGGCGGGGCGATCATGCAGGTTCGGTGCTGCATGAAGGTCCTGCACGGGCATAAGAAGCGGGGCTTCTGGCGGGAGGGCGGAAAAGCCGGTCTGAGCGGATGTCATTGTGTCAGTTGTCACGGCGTCCAGCGATACATCCATGTTTCAGACACAGGCCCCTGTTCGTTGGCGAGGACAGCCGAAAGTTCGGCTGATTTGGCATCGTCCGGATAGAATTCAAACGTTGTTCGCCATCCCTTGATATTCGGATTGGGCTCGACGACGACATTTTTAATGCTGCCAGCAGTTGTTTGCGGGATCAGATGGAATTTCTCATCCGGGGAGAGGGATTCGAACGGAGCGCCCGTGAAATCTATGGAGAAAAATCTTCCATCCGTGTGGTCAGTGACGGAACCGATCCGGGTGGCCCCAATACGCGCCAGACGTGTTGGAAACGGCGTGTCCCAGCCCCAGAACATCCGATAGATGTAAGTATATTCATTATCCTGTTTCATCGGCGCGGAAGGGCGCCAGAAGGACACGATATTGTCATTCACTTCATTCGGTGTCGGGATTTCCACAAGATCGACTGCGCCGACACCCCAGTCTCCGATTGTTTCAATCCAGAGAGATGGCCGTTTTTCATAATTCAGCGACAGATCTTCGAAATCATGGAAGCTGCGGCGACGTTGCATCAGGCCGAAGCCTCGCGGGGCTGTGTCGGAGAATGCCGAGAACTGGAGATCAACAGGGTTGTTGAGGGGACGGAACAGTTGCTGGTCCGAACCCGTCCAGATCTGAAGAGCTTCACTGTCATGGGCGGCAGGCCGCCAGTCATCGACATGATTGCGGTTGTTGGCGTCGAAATAGAACATGCCGGTCAGCGGAGAAATGCCCGGCTCTGTAATGGTTTTGCGCGGGAAGAAGGTGGATTGCACGTCGAAGATGGTGGTGTCACCCGGGCGTATGGTGAACGTGAAGGCTCCGGCCACGGATGGACTGTCGAGCAGGGCATGCATCACAACCGCATCGACGCCGGGCTGTGGTTTTTCCAGCCAGAATGCCCGGAAAAGAGCGAATTCCTCGCCCTTCTGATTGCCTGTTCCGTTGGCAAAACCCCGGGCTGAGAGGCCATAATTCTGCCCTTTGGAAATGGCCCGGAAATAGGAAGCGCCGAGGAAAACGCAGAATTCTTCCATCACGCCCGGTGTGTTGATCGCATAACGCAGGCGAAGACCGGCAAAACCCAGATTGTCACTGACCCTCAGCTGCTGATCTGCATAGGAGAACAGGTCCGGGTCGTAAGGGACAGGGGATGCCTGACCGCCAGAAACCTCATAAATTTCGATTCTGGGCCGGTAGAGGAAGCCGCGCGGGAAAAACTCGACATCGAAATCAAGATTGTCACCATGCCACAGCGCCTTGTCCGAGCGATATTGAATGGACCGATACTGATCGAAGGTCAGATCATCGAGAATTTTGGGCAAGGATTGTGCGGGCGCCTTGTAAGCTTCCGCGGCCAGTTTGCGGGCAATATTAATGACGGTTTTTGAATCAAATGGTGTGGAGGCATCTTCGGCGGCCTGTGCCTTGCCCGGGCTCAGGATGGTGCCAGCCAGAGACATGAATGATGCGGTTGCAACCCCTGTGCGCAGGAAGTCACGCCGTTGCATATCGTGACTGTTATCATTGGGGGGCACAGAAGAAGACACGCTGTAAGTTCTCCATGGAATATGGAATTGGGGAATGGAAAGCTGATGGGAATGCTTGACGCACAAGGTGCCAATTCACGCATAAAGATGCGGCTTTTTCAGGGCAGGAAATATTTATTTTCCGGTTTTTCTTTAACAGCTACGACCTGAATGTGGAATTGGAGATCTGAGTGCCTTGCTCCCGGGATGTTTCAGTTATGATGCCTTGTTTAACAGATTGTTTTCCATATGTGAAAATTAGGGGTGCGGCATGAGCCTCCGGAGACCGGCTTCTTTGTGGAGAGCGATGGAAAAGGAAGACATCGGCTCAGTGATCCGGCTGGCTGAAGTAATTCATCCAGACTATCCGGAAGAGGATACCGTCTTCATGGAGCGATTCCGGCTGTGCCCGGAGGGATGCTTCGTTACGGGTGCCCCGGTCAGGGGGTATCTGTTGAGCCATCCATGGAGTGGAGACCCGCCTTTTCTGGGCTCCGTCTTGGGGGCTCTCCCGCCCGTGCCGGAGTGTTGGTATCTACACGATATCGCCCTTTTGCCTGAGGCACGTGGAGAAGGGCATGCGACTGCTGCTCTGGACATTCTGGAAAAGCTGGCCAGACAGTTCGGGTTCGATGAATTGCGCCTTGTTTCAACACAACAGGCTTTTGGATTCTGGCTCAAACAGGGGTTTGTCGTCAGGAACGAAATCTCACCAGCTTTGTTGAGTTATGGTGAAGGTGCCAGATTGATGGCGCGAAAAATCTCCGATTGAGGAAGTTGTCCTGAGGAGGGAGTTCCGGATGATCTAAAGGCTTCTCAGAAGCCTTCTGGAACATGGGAGTCGAGCCGAAATGCGGGA
>JAAYUA010000065.1 GCA_012517935.1 Acetobacter sp.
ACCGGGGCTGGCGACCCGTTTGCCAATCAGCCCGGCGAAGGCAGATGTTCCCTTGCGGTTGAAATCGCCTTCCAGCCCATGGCCGACAGCTTCATGCAGCAGGATGCCGGGCCAGCCTGCACCGAGCACGACTTCCATTTCACCAGCGGGTGCGGGTTGTGCATCAAGGGTGACCAATGCAGTCCGCAGGGCTTCGGAAGCCGCATGTTTCCATGTCTCCTGTTCCAGCAGACGGGCCACATCATAACGTCCGCCCAGCCCGTAGCTGCTGCTTTCCCGGCGTCCGTCCTTTTCGACGACGACATTTATATTAAGCCGGACCAGCGGACGAAGATCCGCGACCCTGCCACCATCGGCGCGGATGATCTGCACGGCCTGCCAAGAGGAACTGAGCGAGGCCATGACCTGCACCACTCTGGAATCCTGAGCACGAACCCAAGCGTCGATTTCCTGCAGGACAGAGGAACGTCGGGCGAAGTCGGTGCCCTCCATCGGGTTTGCACCGGTATAGAGCCGTGCATTTGTCGGGCGTGGTGGCGGAGCCTGCACGCCGGAACGTCCATTGCGGATTGTTTTTACGGTTTCCGATGCGCGACGAAGCGCCTTTTCACTGATTTCGTCGGAGTGAGCGAAGCCTGATTCCTCGCCCAGAATGGAACGCAGTCCGAAGCCGGTTGTGGTGTCGAACGCGGCAGAGCGGATGACGCCGTCTTCCAGCGAGATGCCTTCTGTTTCCCGATATTCCAGAAACAGCTCGCCATCATCCATACCATCAAGTGTCTGTCCCGTGATCTGGCTTGCATCATCCAGAGCGAGCTTCGCATCGGGGTTCTGCCAGAACAGGCGGTCGGTCACTGTCAGTGCGTTTTCTTCCGTGATGCCGGAAAGAAAGGCGGAAGCCGTCGGGGCAGAGGACATGGATAAAACTCCGGTGAAGGCTTCGGCGTTTGGTCGGAGGCCGATGATTCAGGAACAGGCGCACCGCAAGGTGCTATTGTGGGTCAGCATAGCGGGTTTAAGGGGATGCGGAAAAGCACCTGCGCGCAGGTGAAGAATCTTCAGCTCTGGCTTGCCGTATAAGCGCGGCAGCAGTCCCGAAGTATTTTTTCAAAATTGGCTACGGGTCCTTCAAGTTTCTCCGTCCGTTTGGCAATCGCGATTGTGGCGCGTGGGGCTGGGCCAAGAATATGGTGGAAAGTCACGCCTTCTGCGTGAATCTGATTGAGATAGGTGGGAACGACCGTGACGCCCATTCCGGCAGCGACCATGGGCACGGTTGCCGCCACCTGTGGCGCGGGTTGTCCAAGACGGGGTGTGAAGCCGGCCTGAAGGCAGGCGGAGATGATCGTGTCATAAAATCCGGGCCCGAGATGGCGCTCGAAAAGGATGAACGGTTCGTCCCTGAGTTCATGGAGATACACGCCTTCCTGATCTGATCGACCATATCCTTTGGGCAGGGCGATCACGGTCGGTTCATCCATCAGAGCATGCAAGATGATATCCGGATCCGGAGCGGGAGGTCGCACTATCGCAATGTCGACTGATCCCGTTTTCAGGGATTCACAAAGGGCCGGAGTGTTTGTCTCCTCCAGAGTCACGGCGACGTTGGGCCATGTTTCGCGAAATGTTCTGATTGCAACGGGGATCAGTGGCAATAGTGTCACACCGCCCGCCATGCCGATCCGCAGACGTCCACGCTCTCCCAGAGCAAGGCCCTTGGCAAGGGAATGGAATTCCTGAGTCATGGCGAGAAGATCGCGAGCCTTCGCGATCAGTTGTTCCCCGGCATCAGTTAATGTGGCGCCACGCCGCGAGCGTTCGAAGATGCGGACGCCAAGTTCTTCTTCAAGTTGACGAACCTGCTGGCTGAGCGGGGGCTGTTCCATGTGCAGTTGTTCGGCAGCGCGTGTGAAAGTGCCACACTCTGCGACTGCCACAATGTAGCGGAGATGTCGGATATCCATTCCATACGTCTAATATATGAAAACAGTATAATCCATATATTAGACACAATAAGATGTCGCGCGCATGGTTCCCGCGCAGTTTCACATGCGAGGTGATTTTCTCATGACTTACACTGTCGGTATGTATTTGGCGGATCGGTTGGCTCAGATTGGCCTGAAACACCACTTTGCCGTTGCCGGAGACTATAATCTTGTCCTGCTGGATCAGCTTCTGACAAATGGCGACATGAAGCAGATCTATTGCTGCAATGAGTTGAATTGTGGCTTCAGTGCGGAAGGTTATGCACGTTCCAATGGCGCTGCTGCTGCTGTTGTGACGTTCAGTGTGGGTGCGATTTCCGCCATGAATGCCATTGGTGGTGCATATGCAGAAAATCTTCCCGTCATTCTGATTTCAGGCTCTCCGAATTCGAACGATTACGGAACGGGCCATATCCTGCATCACACGATCGGCAAGGATGATTACAGCTATCAGCTCGAAATGGTCCGGCATGTGACCTGCGCTGCTGAAAGCATCACGGATGCGGCCTCCGCACCAGCAAAGATCGATCATGTCATCCGCACGGCGCTGCGTGAAAGCAAGCCAGCCTATCTCGAAATCGCCTGTAATATCGCGGGTGCGGAATGTGAACGCCCGGGGCCTTTCTCCGCGCTGCATGCGGCGGCGCGTCCTGATCTCGAGAGTCTGACGGCATCTGTGCAGGCCTCGCTCGACTGGCTGAAAGATCGTGAGCGCGTTGTCATTCTTGTTGGCAGCAAGCTGCGCGCTGCTCATGCACAGAAACACGCGGTTGAGCTGGCGGATCGACTCGGTTGTGCCGTGACGATCATGGCTGCGGCAAAGAGTTTCTTTCCCGAAACACATGCCGGTTTCCGTGGGCTTTACTGGGGTGAGGTCAGTGATCCGGGCGCTCAGGAACTGGTGGAAGGTGCTGACGCGATTATCTGTCTGGCTCCGGTGTTCAATGATTATGCCACGGTCGGTTGGCGTGCATGGCCGAAGGGAGAGAATGTTCTTCTGGCGGACAAGGACCAGATTACGGTTGCAGGACAGTCCTTTTCCGGTTTCACGTTGCGTGAGTTTCTGACGGAACTGGCAAAAGTGGCTCCGGAGAAAACAGCAACCAGAGACAGCACCAAGGCGCCTCGACTGGAGATTCCGGTAGCTGCGAGTGATGCGCGACTGACGAATGATGAGATGGCCCGGCAGTTGCAGGGATTGATCACCTCCAACACGACCCTGACGGCTGAGACAGGAGATTCCTGGTTCAATGCGGCAAGGATGCATCTGCCTGACGGTGCGAAGGTCGAGTTTGAGATGCAGTGGGGGCATATCGGCTGGTCCGTGCCGTCCACATTCGGAAACGCTGTCGCTTCCCCGGACCGTCGTCATGTTCTTCTGGTTGGAGATGGATCATTCCAGCTGACGGCACAGGAAGTTGCGCAGATGGTGCGTTATGAACTTCCGGTGATCATTTTCCTTGTGAACAACCGTGGATATGTCATCGAGATCGCCATCCACGACGGTCCTTATAACTACATCAAGAACTGGGATTATGCCGCTCTGGTGGAAGCCTTCAATGCGGGCGATGGGCATGCGCTGGGGCTGAAGGCGGCAACAGGCGCCGAGCTGGAAGCTGCAATCAGCAAGGCTCTGGATAATAAAAAAGGTCCGACACTGATTGAATGTAGCATTCAGACGGATGATTGTACAAAAAAGCTGGTCGAATGGGGCAAGCGCGTAGCAGCCGCTAACTCCCGTAAGCCGCAGGTGGTGTGAGTTCAATGAAAATAGGTCTGTTTGTGCCTTGCTATGTCGATGCCCTGCATCCTGAAGTTGGCATTGCGACGTTGGAACTTCTGGAGCGTTTTGGGCTCGATGTGGTCTATCCGCCCAATCAGACCTGTTGTGGTCAGCCGATGAGCAACACTGGCTGCGAGGAAGAAGCGCGAGCGACGGAAGCGTTGTTCGTGAAGAATTTTTCCGGCTTTGATTACGTTGTTGCACCTTCGGGAAGTTGCGTCCGTCAGGTGAGAGATTACCTGACGGCGGTGGAGCAGACGCCGGAAGTGCTGCATCTGCGGAAAACCACCTTTGAACTGGTGGAATTTCTGCATGATGTCCTGAAGGTGGATGCTTTCCCCTGGGCGGAGTTCCCGCACAGGGTCGCGATTCACAATAACTGCGGTGCATTGCGCGGTTTGCGGATCGCCAGCATGTCGGAACGGCGTGAGCCGTTCTTTTCGAAGCCGAAAGCCTTATTGAGCAAGGTGAGCGGAATCGAGTTCTGCGATCTTGAGCGCCCGGACGAATGCTGCGGATTTGGCGGCACTTTCTCGGTTTTCGAGGAAGGAATTTCCGCCAAGATGGGACAGGACAAGGTGGAAGATCAGATCGGATCGGGGGCAGAATATGTGACCTCTTCCGACAGCTCATGCATGATGCATCAGGAAGGTTGTGCCCGTCGGATGGGAGCCGATCTGAAATATATTCATATTGCCCAGATTCTGAACGGGAACGCCGCATGAAAGGCCGATCAGAAACCGTTGCCGTGAGTCCGGGCGTCCGCCGGATTGAGCCGCAGCCCAAAGGAGCGAAGATTCGTGGTCGACGCCCGGTTGATCAGCTTGAAGCGGCCAACCGATTTATAGCGGCGACCGAGCATGAACGGATGCATGACGCCCGCCTGTGGGATCTGCGTCAGAAACGTGATGCGGAAATGCATGCAATGCCGGAGTGGGAAGAACTCCGGCAGATGGCGTCAGATATCAAGGAACATACCCTTACCCATCTGGCGCATTATCTTGAGGAATTTGAACGCAATGCGAAAGCGAATGGCGTTCATGTGCACTGGGCGCGGGATGCGGAAGAGCATAACCGCATCGTTCTCGATATCCTGAACAGTCACGGCGCGAAAACACTCATCAAAAGCAAATCCATGCTGACGGAAGAGTGCGGTTTCCGCGAATTCATGGCTGGCAACGGTATTTCGGTTACTGAAACCGATCTGGGTGAGCGGATCCAGCAACTTGATGATGAATCCCCGTCGCATGTTGTCGTTCCTGCTGTGCACAAGACGCGGGCGGATGTCGCTGCTGTTTTTGAACGCACGCTGAACACGGTTCCAGGAGACGATGATCCGGTCTATCTGAGTGAGCAGCAGCGTCAGACGACGCGTCCGCTGATCCTGCAGGCCGATGCCGGGATGACTGGCTGTAACTACGCCGTTGCGGAAACCGGTGCGATCGTGGTCTGCACGAACGAGGGCAATGCCGATCTTTCGGCCAACACGCCTCCGCTGCATATTGCTTCTGTGGGAATCGAGAAAATCATTCCCCGCATGGAAGACCTGCCGGTTTTTGTGCGTCTGCTGTCACGCAGTGCCCTGGGTTCACCGATTACGCAATATACGTCCCATTTTCGTCGGCCGCGTGCGGGTGGCGAGATGCATATCGTGCTGGTGGATAACGGTCGCTCGAAGCGTCTGGCGCTGGAGAAGTTCTGGCCGTCCCTTAAATGCATTCGCTGTGGCGCGTGCATGAATACCTGCCCCGTTTTCCGGCGCAGTGGCGGGCTGAGTTATGGCGCGACTTATGCCGGTCCGATCGGCGTGATCCTGAATCCGACATTCGATCTGCACAAATATCGCAATTTGCCTTTTGCTTCGACGATGAACGGCAGCTGCACCAATGTCTGTCCTGTGAAAATCAATATTCACGAGCAGATTTATGGCTGGCGACAGGAAATCGAGAAGCAGCATGAAATGCCGCTGGTCAAAAAGACGATGATGAAGGCGGCGGGAACCTTGCTGGCGAATCCGACCCTCTATCGGGCCGCACTTCCCATGGCCGACAGTGCCTTGAAACATCTGCCGCGGTTCATGTTGTATAACCACCTTAACACCTGGGGACGCCAGAGAGAGGTTCCGGAACCGTCGAAACAGACTTTTCATCAATGGTATAAAGAAAACCGGAAGCCCCGCGCATGAGCAGCCGTGACGATATTCTGAATGCAGTCCGGACTGGCGCTCCCAAACTGGAACGCCCGCTGCCTGTCGTGCCATTATATGATGCTGCGCCCCCTGCTGATCTGGTGGCCGCTTTCCAGACGACACTGGCCCGTATGGGCGGCATTTTTCTGGAACCGAATGCGGAGGCTCCTCTGGAGCCCGTGTTGCAGCGACTGAAGCCGGGAATGAGCGTTTTCTAGTCTGTTCCTGAAATTCAGGGGGATTTCATCTGGCATGAAGGGATGGACCCGAAAGATCTGGCATCAGTCGAATATGGCATTGTCCGTGCATCTTTCGCGGTCGCTGAAACAGGTTCGGTCTGCCTGACGGACAGTGATCTGAAAATCCGCACCAGCGGCTTTCTGCCTCAGCATCTGTTTGTTCTGCTCGATCCTGCCCAGATCGTCATCAATCTGCACCACGCATATCAGCGACCTGAATTTCATTCCGCGTCCTATGCAGTTTTGCAGAGTGGCCCCTCGGCAACAGCCGATATCGAAGGCGTTCTGGTCAGGGGCGCTCAGGGCGTCAGATCACTGTCCGTCCTGCTGCTGGCACCCTGAAGGGAACACGTGTTTCACGTGGAACCTTCAGCACTTATCTACCTGTTTTTATATGTTTCTTCATCCGTTGCGTCTGTGGGGCGCAACGGAGTTTTTCCAGATATTGGAGGAAAAGAGACGGGGGAATCCGGATAACTGTGCTCCCTTGTGTCGGGTCGACTCAGAACGACACAGGAGAGAATAAAGATAGTGAAATCCGGCGACAGGTAATATTGAAGAATCATGATGAACCGTCGTGATTTCACATTTGCTCTTGGTGCGGGCTTACTTCTGTCAGGCACGGAGCGTCTTCGAGCTGCAGTTGATCCAGTTGCAAGTCTTCGCGCGATAGAAAATGCCTCAGGCGGTCGGTTCGGGGCTTATATTCTGGATACCGGCAGCGGGCAGAGTTTCGGTTGGCGTATGGATGAGCGTTTCTGTCATTGCTCGACCTTCAAATTGTCACTGGCAGCTCTTGTTCTTCGCGAAAGCGATGCTGGCCGTCTTGACCTGCAAGAGACTCTTCCAGTCAGCAGGGCTGACATCATCGCTTATTCGCCTGTCGTCGAGAAAAATCTTGCCAAGGGTCGGTTATCGTTTCTGGCTCTTGCCCAGGCAGTGCAGATCACAAGCGATAATGCTGCGGCAAACCTGCTTTTGCGCCGACTGGGTGGGCCTGATGCGGTAACGCGTTTCTGGCGTGAAATTGGAGATGAGACCAGCAGGCTGGATGGTTACGAGCCGTCTATCAATGTCATTCCACCGGGCACAGAAATGAACAGCACAACGCCACGCGCGATGGCTGACACTGTTCATAAAATTGTGCTGGGCAATGTGCTCAATGTGAGAAGTCGTAAATTGCTGCAGGAGTGGATGGCATCGACCACAAGCGGATTGGGTCGCATCAGGGCGGCGATACCTACCGGTTGGAGTGGTTTTGACAAGACTGGCACCGGTATGCGGGCTGGGATTGGCAACAAGACCAATGATCTGGCGGTTCTTATTCCATCAGGGCACCGCAGCCCGATCATTGTGACCGGCTATTTCGAAAATCCGGCTTTTTCCGAGAATATTCGACCATCCGACGAAGCTGTTCTCAAAGCCTTGGGAGAGGTTGTTGTGGCGTGGAAAGCCTGATTTTCTTTATGGAATATTCTATTTCGCGGGAAAATAACGCCGGAGTCTGAGGTCGATATGATAGCATCGGCCCTGTGCATAAAACGTCATATCTTCTCTTCGGCAGTCCCTTGGCTGACTTCTGCAAGAAAGGTCGCAGAAGTCAGGGAATGATCAGCAACGGATTAGACTGATCAGGAAACGCGAGCCTCTCTGAGGCCTCAGAACGACCGGCTTTTTGGATCGCGACGTGCATTCAGCAACATCAGGACCATGACAGCAAAAGAAGCACAGCCGACGACGAGCATCAGCGGGATGGCCAGTCCAGTGCCGAACCATGTGGAAAGACGATGTTGCAGCAAGGCATTGCTGGCAGCAATCATGTTACCGCACTGATAGGCCAGACCGGGGAATGTGGCGCGAACCGAGGCGGGTGACAGTTCGCTGAGATAAGCGGGCACCACGCCCCAGGCACCCTGAATGCAGAACTGGATGCAGATGGCGCCAAGTGCGAGCCAGACACCGGAATGCGGTAGTGTCCAGAGCGGCAGAATGGGGAGAACACATAGGGCCGCCAGAGCAATGGCGTATTGGCGTCCGATTTTCTGGGACAGGGCACCAAAAAACAGACCGCCAACGATTGCCGCTATATTGTAGAGCACGACAATCAGCGTCACTTCATGCGGCTGAATGCCTCTTTCAAGAGACAGGAACAGTTTTGGGTAAAGGTCCTGTGAACCATGGCTCATGAAATTGAAGCAGGCCATAACCGTTACAGCGAAAACGCTCAGGGCCACATTGTTCCGGACAACAGACCACACACCGGGCGCTGCCGGACGGAGTTCGCTGCCTGTATGATTTTCACGTTGGCGGGCGAGCCAGTCCGGGCTCTCGGGGACACGCACTTTGATATAGAGAGCCGAAAGGATGGCGGAACCGCCAATAATGAACAGGCCGCGCCAGCCAATGGTGGGAAGCAGCAGGAACAGAAGCGAGGCCAGCAGATATCCGGCCGGATATCCGGCTTGCAGGATACCGGAGGCCGTGCCCCGCCAGCTGCTGGGTACGCTTTCCATGATGAGAGAG
>JAAYUA010000066.1 GCA_012517935.1 Acetobacter sp.
CAGATGGCGGACGGACAGGCGCGTTATCTTGGTGGCGTTCTCCGCCGCGAGGTTGGAGATGAAGTTCGGCTGTTCAATGATGATGACGGGGAATGGCTGGCGAAAATTTCCGAAATCCGTAAGGATCGTGGAAGTTTTCGATTGCAGGAGAATTTGCGTCCTCCGGCTGCGGAGAAAGGGCCGGTTCTGGTTTTTGCACTTTTGAAGCGTGATGCGACGGATCTGGTGATCCGGATGGGAACAGAACTGGGTGTCTCGAGATTCGTTCCGGTTATTACTGAACGGACGGTTATCCCGCGTGCAAACGGTGAACGCCTGCGTACCATTGCTGTTGAAGCAGCCGAGCAGTCGGAACGTTTGACGGTGCCTCTTGTTGAAGAGCCCGTTCGTTTGAAAACACTGCTTGGTGAATGGCCCGCAGAAAACCGGCTTTATGTTGCCCGGGAACGCTCTGCGGTGGAGTTTCCGGCGGGGATCAATCCTCTGACGGAGGCAGTGCCTGGCGATGGACTTTTGACGGGGCCGGAGGGAGGTTTTACGCCGTCGGAACTTGACGTTCTGTCCACGCGTACCTTTGTTACCTATGTCAGTCTGGGTGAGAGGGTTCTGCGGGCCGAAACGGCGATTGCCGCGGGTCTGGCTCTGATGCAGGCCTGTCCATGACGTTGAATGCCTTTTTCGTCAGGTTTTTATTTTTCTGCAGGATCGGTAGTCCCTATGTCCAACCCCGCTGACCAGAACATGACGCCAATTGCGTCGGTTGACGATCTTGTTGCCATACTGGCGAGAGGCTGCAAGCCGCGTGAAGCGTGGCGGATTGGCACTGAGCATGAGAAATTTGGCTTTGTCCGACCGGAAGCGGCGACAGGCACGCGTCATGCTTGGTCTTCTCCACCATGGGAACCGAATGGCATTAGCGCCCTGATCGAGGGTGTGCAGCGGGAAGACGGAAACTCATGGCTGCCGATCGAAGATAATGGACATGTAATCGCTCTCAAGGGGCAGGGCGCGGAAAAGGGTGGTGCGATTTCCCTGGAGCCATCGGGGCAGTTTGAGCTTTCCGGCGCACCCCTTGAAACGCTGCATCAGACGCATGCTGAATTTGAGCGTCATTTCAGCATGCTGCGTGGTCCGGCGCGTTCTCTCGGTCTTGGCTTTGCACCTCTTGGTTTCCATCCACTGGAAACCCGGGCCGAGCGTCCATGGATGCCCAAGAGCCGTTACGCCATCATGCGGAACTATATGCCGCAGGTCGGAACGCTGGGGCTTGATATGATGACGCGGACCTGCACGGTGCAGGTCAATCTCGATTTTTCTTCTGAAGCCGACATGGTTCGCAAGATGCAGGTCTCTCTGGCCTTGCAGCCTGTTGCGACGGCCCTGTTCGCGAATTCACCTTTCTATGAAGGAAAGCCGAACGGCTGGCTTTCGAATCGTGCACGAGTCTGGCTGGACACGGATAATAATCGTTCCGGAATTCTCCCAATCTGTTTCAGGGAGGATTTTGGTTTTCGCTCGTGGGTTGAATGGGCGCTTGATGTGCCGATGTATTTCATCGTGCGGGATGGTGTGATTCGTGATGTTGCCGGGCGCTCTTTCCGGAGCTGGCTGGCTGGCGAGCGGCAGGATGGGCTGGATGATACGCGTCCTCTGATCGGGGATTTTGAGGATCATCTGACGACAGTGTTTCCGGATGTGCGTCTGAAACAGTTTCTCGAAATGCGTGGCGCGGATGCTGGAAGCCCGGAAATGATGCTGGCTCAGTCCGCTTTGTGGACTGGGCTGCTTTATGATGATGCGGCGCTGGAAGCTGCATATTCTCTGGTGCGTGAGCGTCCGTGGGCTGATTATGAAGCGCTCAGAGCGGAAGTGCCTCGCCATGGGCTTGCAACAGCTTTTGGGCATGGGACGATCAGGGATATTCTTCCTCGTCTGCTTGAGATTGCCGTGTCGGGCCTTAAAAACCGGGCCGCGCTTGATGAGAGCGGTCGGGACGAGACCCGGTTCCTTGCGCCGCTGTGGGCTCTTGCTGCGGGTGGGCCCACTCAGGCGGAGCATTGGCTTGAGCGATATCATGGGGCCTGGGCGGGTGATGTGCGCCGGATTTTCCTGGAAGCGGAGGTCTGACAAGGAAAACCCGGCGCTGCCAAAGCGCTTCACAGGGGCGATGTGTGTTGTTTTGATATCAGCGAACAGATCAATGTCGTCGATCTGCGGGGGTATATCCATAGTTCCCTCTTGGATGAAGGGAGTAACCCGTGCTAACGGCCATCGGCTATGGATCTGCCACTGATTGCCGTTCTTAACGGCCCCAATCTGAACATGCTTGGTTTGCGCCAGCCTGCGATATATGGACAGGCTACGCTTGACGATGTCGAGCAACTCTGCGCCCAGACCGCTGAACGTCTTGATATTGCTATTGATTTTCGTCAGACGAACGGCGAGGGTGAGCTTGTTTCATGGGTTCAGGAGTGCAGGAACCGGGCTGCCGGGATTGTCATAAATCCGGGAGCCTACACACATACTTCTATCGCGTTGCTTGATGCACTTCTGGCAGTCGATCTGCCGGTTATAGAGGTGCATATTTCCAACATTCATCGTCGTGAGGCTTTTCGTCAGACATCCTATGTCTCGAAAGCTGCGGTCGGTGTGATCTGTGGGCTGGGTATCCAGGGTTATGCCCTTGGTCTACAGGCCATGGCCGATATTATTATTAATGAGGGTACCCGATGAGCCGCATGCTCGTAGATGCCGATGCCATACGGGCACTGGCCGAGATTCTGACTGATACGAATCTGACCGAAATCGAGATTTCGGAAAAAGACAGCCGTATCCGCGTTGCACGTGCCCCTGCGACAGTCGTGGGACAGGCAGTTGCTGCACCCGTAGCTGCTGCTCCTGTTGTCGAAGCCCCTGTGGCTGCTGCTCCTGCGGATCTTTCAAAGCATCCGGGTGCGCTGACCAGCCCAATGGTTGGTGTGGCATATCTGACAGCCGACCCTTCTTCCCCGCCTTATGTCACTGTCGGTCAGACCATTGCAGCTGGCCAGACGGTTATGCTTATCGAGGCGATGAAGACCTTCAGCCAGATCAAGGCGACCAAGGGTGGAACGGTGACGCAGATTCTGGTTGCGTCCGGCGATCCGGTTGAATTTGGCCAGCCGTTGATTATCGTCGAGTAATGTTTTCCAAGATCCTCATCGCCAATCGTGGCGAAATCGCGCTGCGCGTTCTTCGGGCCTGTCGCGAAATGGGCATCCGCACCGTGGCTGTTCATTCCACGGCAGACGCAGACGCCATGCATGTGCGTCTGGCGGATGAAGCTGTTTGCATTGGTCCACCAGCGGCGCGCGATTCTTACCTGAACGTAGCTGCCATTCTTGCTGCGGCGACCATTACGGGAGCTGAAGCGATTCATCCCGGCTATGGCTTTCTGTCGGAAAATGCAGATTTCGCAGAAACGGTTGAAGCCCACGGGCTTGCGTTCATTGGTCCGACTGCCGAGCATATCCGGACCATGGGTGACAAGATCAGTGCCAAAACCACCATGCAGGCGCTTGGCGTACCATTGGTGCCGGGTTCTGATGGTGAACTGAAAAGTCTGGACGAAGCCCGCAAGGTGGCAGAGGAAATCGGGTATCCGGTTCTGATCAAGGCGGCTGCTGGCGGCGGAGGCCGCGGCATGAAGGTTGCCCGGACAGCGGCGGATATTGAAGAAGCCTGGAGTGTTGCCCGGACGGAATCGCTGGCTGCATTCGGCAATGATGCAGTGTATCTGGAAAAATATCTTGATCGTCCGCGTCATATCGAATTGCAGATTCTGGCCGATGCCCACGGCAAGGTCGTGCATTTTGGTGAGCGTGACTGTTCTCTGCAGCGTCGCCACCAGAAGCTGGTTGAAGAGGCAGGCTCTCCCGCTCTGAGCGCGGAAGCGCGTGATGAAATCGGGGCCATTGCGACTGACGCTCTGACCAAACTCGGCTATCGCAACGCAGGTACGCTGGAATTTCTGTATCAGGATGGCCAGTTCTGCTTCATCGAGATGAACACGCGTCTTCAGGTGGAGCATCCGGTAACGGAGCTTCTCTGTGGTGTTGATCTCGTGCGTGAGCAGATTCGTGTCGCAGCAGGTGAACCGCTGGGATATGAGCAGAAGGATATCACCTTTTCCGGCCATGCGATCGAATGCCGTATCAACGCGGAAGACCCGGAAACTTTCATTCCTTCACCGGGAACGATCACGGTTTTCCATCCGCCGGGTGGACCGGGTGTACGCATGGACAGTGCCATCTACACTGGTTACCGGGTGCCGCCCTTCTATGATTCCATGGTTGCGAAGCTAATCGTTCATGCGCCAACGCGTGATATGGCGATTGACCGTATGCGTCGTGCCCTTGATGAAATCGTGGTCGAAGGTGTGAAAACCGTTATCCCGCTGCATCAGCGCATCATGAATGATCCGGGATTCCGCAAAGGGGATTATACAATCCACTGGCTGGAACAGTTCATGAGCCGGGGTTGACTGTTTTTTCTGTTGCCGGAAGTGTGGTTGAACATTTCCGGCAACAGATGACAGTCCCTGTTTCAGCCAGAGACAATACATAGTATCCGTCTTTCATAGATGACGGAGATCGGGCTGTGCAGGATATGGATCAGAGCAAACCTCTACATCACCGTAAAGAGCGGGATCTTCTCGCTGAGCCGGCATTGCCGATGGATCGCCCCGACGCTTTGACAGGCGTGGTGCTTGCAAGTGCGCTTGATCCTGCTGCCGGAACAAGCCCGAACCGTCAGAATGATCGTGATCAGGCCATTTTCGATCTGTGTCAGACGGCACGTTTCAGGCCGATCGGATTGAGTGGCCCCTTCATTCTCCATCTTTCGGTTGCCGGGCATCAGGGCCTGTCTTTTGAAGTCCACAGTGAGGAAAACGTTCCTCTTTATACCTACGTCGTTTCTCTCAAGCCGTTCAGTCGTCTGATCAAGGATTATGATCTGATGATTGAGAGTTTTGATGCGGCCATGGAAGAGGGCAATCGTTCCAGAATACAGGCGATCGATATGGGGCGTCGTGGTCTGCATGACGAGGCAGCAGATCTCCTGATGGCGCGTCTTGATGGCAAGATCGCGATGGACAGGGCAACGGCCCGCCGTCTTTTCACATTGATCTGTCTGCTGGTCAGGCGTACCTGAACACAGGATCACCTATCGCATGATTGCGTCCATGACCCCTGATGACGATGTCTGGTTTCCCATCGTTCTCAAGTTGGGAAAAGATAGCCGCGCTCTGGTCGTCGGGGGTGGGGAAGTGGCAGCCAATAAGGTTGAATTGCTGCTGCCAACCCATGTCAGGATCACTGTGCTGGCGCCGGACCTTTGCCCATCCTTGCAGAACCATGTTGCAAGAGGGGCTGTCATCCACCGGCAGGCGATGGCTGAAGAGAGTAATCTTCATGAGCTCCTGCCTGGATGCAGGCTGGTCTTTACTGCGACTGACGATCCCTTGATCAACCGTCTTGTCACGCGTCTGGCCGGGGAAATGAATATTCCTGCCTGCGCTGTCGATGATCCAGAACCGTCCAGTTTCATTACGCCGGCCATTGTCCGCAGAGGGCTTGTGCGTGTTGCGATTTCCACTGCGGGGGCGGCCCCGGTTCTTGCCCGGCGTTTGAGGGAGCAGATCGAGGCGCTTCTGCCAGCACGGCTTGGAGAGCTCGCGTCCTTTATGCGGCGTCTGAGGCCAAGGGTAAAAACCGATGTTCCAGACGCTG
>JAAYUA010000067.1 GCA_012517935.1 Acetobacter sp.
ATTTCAACAAATGAATACCATTCGAAATATTCAATGATTTTTATAATCATAGAAAATATCAGGCATCCTGTAATGTCTTCTGCTCTGCAGCGACATATTTACCGATCCAATTGGCGACACTCTCGCCCAAAAGGCGATATCCGAAGTCGCCCAGATGCAATCCATCAGGAGAAAGATCATCGCGTCCCATGCCATATTGGACGCACCATGATTGCATGGCTTTGTGCCGATCAAAGTATGGGATGTCCAACTCGCGTGCCAGATATGGAACTGCTTCAAGGAATGGTGGGAAATGCGGACATTCCTCCATCATTTTGCTCCATTGCGGACCGATCATCGCCAGATCAGAGCCGTTCCGGTGCAGGGTCAGCAGATCCTGACGGGTTTGTTCAACAAACCGTTCAACCGGAATTTCCTGCCATGCATCGTTGGTGCCGCCCTGCCAGATCACCAGATCGGCGTGATCATCCAGAGCTTCCTGTAATCTGTCGTGCATTTCCCGTGCACCATTTCCGCCGATGCCGCGATTGATGACTTTCAGGCCGGAAGGCATGAAAGGACGTAAGGATTTTTCAAACACAGCGGCAAAAGCATGTTCTGGAGAACTCGCGCCAATGCCTTCCATGGTGGATGAACCGAACAGACAGACCGTTACGGGTTGTCCAATGCGGATGCGTTGACTGATTGCGGGGAAATGCATTCGAAAACTCCCGACCTGATCAGGCGGCCTTTTGTTTGCGACGGTATGTGTCGAGGCAACGTGCAAGCACATAGAGTGCTGGAATGCCGATAGCATTGATCAATATCTGGAGCATCCAGTTGTTGCCGAATGTTGAGAATATCAGCCTTGCATAAAGGTCGATAATTGTACCAACCGTGAAGACTTCAAGAGAGTGACGTCCGATCACAGCCAGGATCTGGCCGAAGCGGGTTTCCGACCAGCGTCTGGTGCGGGAAGATGACTGGACCAGATAGAAGATGGCCAGCACATCAAGCAGACGTAGCGGAGACAGGATGCTTTTGTCCGGGGAAGGCATGACCAGGACTCTGTAATCCGGAAGTCCCCATTGTGCCCACGGGAATGCCTGCATGAAAGAAAACGTCAGATAGAGCAGCGCCATGATCTGTGCGCCACGAAAGGCCGGAAAATTACCATGGTGTTTTGCGGCTTCGACAGCACCGCAGGCGCCAATCGTGAACAGGAACTGCCAGGCGAATGGATCAAAATACCAGCCATCCGGGTCCAGCCAGTTTGGGAAGTTCAGATCAGGGTCAAGATTTGTGAAGAGCCAGATCGCTCCACTGACTGCCAATGCCAGCACGCGATTGACGCGCATAAAGACATAAATCAGCGGGAATATGGCCAGAAGTACCAGATAAAGTGGCAATATATTCAGGTTGGAAGGCAGAGCGTCCATCACAACGATGCGCCACAGGGCGGCTGTGCCGTGAGCAAGCTCGGGTTCCAGGAAATCAACAGGCACGGGCCAGTGATGCCGCCAGCTCTTGATCGTGAGCAGTGACACGGCGATCATCACCGCCTGCGCGATATAGATCTGGAAACAGCGCTTGATCAGGCGTTTCAGCGTTTCCGGAACACCACGCTTTTCAAAGCCACGGCCATAGGCGAGCCATGAGGAATATCCGGCGAGAAGAACGAAAATCTCTGCAGCGTCGGCAAAACCGAGATTCCGGATGGTCAGCCGATTGAGCAGATTTTCCGGAATATGATCGACAAACATCATGAGCAGCGCAGCGCCACGCAGGGCATCAATGCGATGATCACGGGTATGCGGACGTTCGGGACGAGAATGGCCAGACGTCACGGGGGAGGTGGGGGATATATGCACGGAGAGATCAACATTGACTGGTGTTTAGGGAGTATATCCGATTGTTCACATTATCTGCGATCGCACGCCGTGTGGCCAGTCCGTTTGATAATGCCGCCAGAATAAGACCTGACATGATGTTGTATAAGAGGGAGACTTTTTGCAGATATTGGGGATGATGTCACAGCTGTAGATGTAATGATATGCAACCCCGTATCGTACATGACCGAACCGGAGACCATAATTCACCATGCCTACTCAGACCTTTACCGGTTCAAATCGTGCCGCCCCTGATGCTGTCGCTGTTGTCGGGATTTTTGATCAGACTGCCCGATCGGGTGGTTTGGAATCGCTGGCCGGGCATGCGACGGCGGAGGATATCCGGGTTGATGACGAACGACTGGTGGTGACGCTGGTACTGCCGGGGGAGATGGCCAAGGTCGCTTCTGCGTTGGTTCCGGCTCTGGAGCAATCAATCGCGCGCGCTTTTCCTGACTTCAAGCCCATGGTGATCCTGACGGCCCATCGGTCTGCACCGGCTTCCCCTGCCGCGCCGCGCAAGGCCGCAGGCCATCGGCCTCTTGGCGGGATTGGCAAGCCGGAGGGTGCACCAATGCTTGAAGGGGTCGGGAGCGTTATCGCGGTTGCTTCAGGAAAGGGTGGGGTTGGAAAATCGACAACAGCTCTGAACCTTGCCGTTGCCCTTGCTGATATGGGTCTGAAAACCGGTCTTGTCGATCTTGATGTGCATGGCCCCTCGTTGCCGCGCATGCTGGGTGTGCGTGATGTTCAGCCGGAAGTGAAAAGTGGACGGCTCCAGCCGGTTCAGGCCTGGGGCATTTCAGCCATGTCGATTGGCCTGATGGTCAATGAGGAACAGGCCATGATCTGGCGTGGTCCGATGGTGATGGGCGCCGTGACACAGCTTCTGGGGGATGTGGACTGGGGCACGTTGGATGTTCTTGTTCTCGACCTGCCTCCAGGCACGGGCGATGCGCAGCTGACACTGGCCCAGAAGGTGAAGCTGGCGGGTGCTCTGATCGTGTCCACGCCGCAGGACATTGCGCTTCTTGATGCGCGCCGTGGCTTCACGATGTTCGAGAAAACCGGTGTTCCGGTTCTGGGGCTGGTGGAGAACATGTCTTATTTCTGTTGCCCGGAATGTGGACATCGGACCGAACTTTTCGGTCATGGTGGTGCGCGCAGGGAAGCGGAAAAGCTGGGTGTGCCATTCCTTGGGGAAGTGCCTCTTCTGCCGGAAATCCGGTTCAGTGCGGATGAAGGTCGACCGATTGTTCATACAGATCCGGAAAGCCCGGCGGGGCAGGCTTATCGAAAAATTGCCGGAATGATCGCAACGGCTCTCAGAAAAGGAAAACCGGCGTGAAAAAACAGATCCGGAAAAATTTTCTGAATCAGGAAACTCCACCGGTCGTCATTCCGGATAAAGTTGGCGCAGGCAAAATCCTTGCCATCGTGTTGATTTGTCTGATTGCCATTGGCGTTCTTGTCTATGTTGCTGTGTCCTTTTTCAATATGATTCAGGAAGCGCGTCATGAAGGGAATCAGCCACAGGCATCGGTTGCTCCGGCTCTGTATACAGGTGGAAACGGACCGATGACTGCGAAAACAAGCGCTTCTCTCTGATATTGTTCCTGTCGTTTGTGAAATCCTCTTCCCGAAAAGGAAAATTTTTATGGATCTGATGCAGGCTCTCAAGCAGCGTTATACGACTAAAGCTTATGACGCTGAGAAGCGAATCCCTGAAGATGTTGTGGCAAAGCTGAAGGATGCGTTGCGTCTCAGCCCATCTTCGATCAATTCCCAGCCGTGGCATTTTCTCATCGCGGACACAGCCGAGGGAAAAGCACGCATTGCCAAGTCGGCGCATGGTGGCTTTGCCTATAATGCTCCGAAAATAACAGATGCCTCGCACGTGTTTGTATTATGCGCCCGCACAAAACTGACACCGGAATATGTCGATGTTGTTCTGGATCAGGAACAGGCAGACGGACGTTTTGCTTCTGGCGCAGAGCGTGAAGGACGTGAAAAATCCTGCAAAGGTTATGTCGCGCTTCATGAGCAGCTTGGCAACACGGCTGCCTGGGCACAGAATCAGACCTATATTTCTCTCGGTTTTCTTCTGCTTGCTGCCGGAGAGCTTGGCATTGATGCAACGCCGATCGAAGGATTTGACAAGGCAGTTCTGACCGAGGAGTTCAAGCTGGCGGGACAGGATCTGGCCCCAGCTGTCGTTGTTTCTCTTGGTTATCATGCCGAGACAGATTTCAATGCTGGATTGCCAAAATCCCGCCTGCCTGAAAGTGCTGTGTTCTCCAGCATCTGAAGCAGAAATCATTTTTCAAAACAGAAAAGCCCTTCGCCGGTTTTCCGACGAAGGGCTTTTTTCATGTTTTCGTAGACAAGGAAATCAGTTCAGAACGGTCGTTGCGTCGCGGCCATTGATCAGAAGACCATTTTCGCCAGAAGAGACCTTGACGTTTTCACCATCATGAATGGTGCCTTCCAGCAGAAGCTCAGCCAACGGATTTTGAAGGCTGCGCTGCACGACACGTTTCAGAGGACGTGCTCCATAGACCGGGTCATATCCTTCATTGGCCAGCCATTGATGGGCCAGACCATCCAGTTCCAGAGTGATATGACGATCTTCCAGAAGGCTCTGGAGACGTGCGATCTGAATATCGACAATCCGTGTCATGTCGGCTTTCTGCAGACGTGAGAACAGGACAATTTCATCCAGACGGTTGAGGAATTCCGGACGGAAGTGTTCCCGCACGACTTTCATCACCTGTGCCTGCACCATTTCCACCGGCTCGCCATCCGGCTGATTGGCAAGAACCTCAGATCCGAGATTGCTTGTCAGCACGATGATCGTATTGCGGAAATCAACCGTGCGGCCCTGACCATCGGTCAGACGGCCATCATCCAGAACCTGCAGAAGAATGTTGAAGACATCGCCATGGGCTTTTTCAACTTCGTCGAACAGGATCACCTGATAAGGGCGACGCCGGACGGCCTCCGTCAGGACGCCTCCTTCTTCGTAACCCACATATCCCGGAGGCGCACCGATCAGACGGGCCACGGAGTGTTTCTCCATGAACTCGCTCATATCAATACGGAGCAGGGCCTTTTCATCGTCGAAGAGAAACTGGGCCAGAGCTTTGGTCAGTTCAGTCTTGCCCACGCCGGTCGGTCCGAGGAACAGGAATGAACCAATCGGACGGTTGGGATCCTGCAATCCTGCACGGGCGCGACGGACAGCGCTGGCAACAGCCTTGAGGGCCGGTTCCTGACCAATAACGCGTTTGCGGAGCTCGTCTTCCATCCGCAACAGCTTGGCCCGCTCACCTTCCAGCATCCGGTCAACCGGCACACCTGTCCAGCGGGAAACAACCGATGCGATCCCCTGTTCGGTGACAGCTTTGGACACGAGATCCCCGGTTTGACCAGACTGCTCTTCCTGCGCCTTTGTAATCTTCCCTTCCAGATCGGGAATGGTGCCATACATCAGCTGGGAAGCTTTCGCGAGATCACCCTTGCGCTGGGCCACATCCACTGCGGAGCGGGCCGCATCAAGCTGCTCTTTCAGTTTCTGCACGGCATTCACGCGGTCTTTTTCCGCATGCCATGCCGCATTCATTGCATTGGACTTCTCTTCAAGGTCTGCCAGTTCGACATCGACCTTTTCAAGACGGTCACGGCTGGCGCTGTCTTCTTCCTTGCGCAGTGCCTCACGCTCGATTTTCAGCTGGATGATACGGCGATCGAGCTCGTCCAGCTCTTCCGGCTTGCTGTCGATCTGCATGCGCAGACGGCTGGCAGCTTCATCCACCAGATCAATGGCCTTGTCAGGCAGGAAGCGATCCGTGATGTAACGGTTCGACAGTGTTGCAGCAGCGACCAGAGCGCCGTCGCTGATGCGAACGCCGTGGTGCAGCTCGTATTTTTCCTTGATTCCACGCAGGATCGAGATGGTGTCTGCGACGGAGGGCTCTCCGACGAAAACCGGCTGGAAACGACGGGCGAGAGCCGCATCTTTTTCGATATATTTGCGGTATTCATCAAGGGTCGTCGCGCCGATGCAGTGGAGTGTGCCACGTGCAAGTTCGGGCTTGATCAGATTGGATGCATCCATCGCACCGTCGCTGCGACCAGCGCCGACAAGAGTATGCATTTCGTCGATGAACAGGATGACCTGTCCTTCGGCTGTCTCGATTTCTTTCAGAACCGCCTTGAGACGCTCTTCAAATTCACCGCGATATTTCGCGCCGGCAATCAGGGCGCCCATATCGAGTGACAGAAGCTTCTTGTTGCGGAGTGCTTCAGGCACGTCACCATTGACGATGCGTTGTGCCAGACCTTCGACAATCGCGGTCTTGCCCACGCCGGGCTCACCAATCAGAACCGGATTGTTCTTGCTGCGACGGGCCAGAACCTGAATGGCGCGACGGATTTCCTCATCACGTCCGATGACCGGATCAAGTTTGCCAGCCTGCGCGACGGCAGTGACATCACGGGCATATTTTTTCAGAGCGTCAAAAGACGCTTCCGCGTTTTCACTTGTGACGGTGCGGCCCTTACGGATTGTTGCGACGGCTTTTTCCAGCTCAGGCGCGCCAGCTCCGTTATTTTTCAGGGCCTGCCCTGCCGGTGTGTTCGAAGCCGCGATCGCAACGAGCAGACGGTCCTGCGCGACGAAACTGTCGCCGGATTTCTGTGCGTTCTGTTCGGCAGCATCCAGCAAACGGACAAGTTCCGGAGTCGCCTGTGGCTGGCCCGCACCGCCACCTTCCACTTTCGGGAGTTTTGCGAGGGTCTGCTCTGTGGCGGACAAAACGGCAACGGGATTGCCACCGGCAGCCTTGATCAGGGACGCAGCAGCGCCTTCCGGATCATCAAGCAGGGCCTTGAGCAGGTGTTCGGGTGTAAGTTGCTGATTATATTCACGAACTGCAATGGTCTGAGCAGCCTGGAGAAAACCGCGTGAGCGCTCAGTGAATTTTTCGATGTTCATATCTTCTGGTCCCTTTCATACAGGCGACGTTTTGCACTGTGTGGCCGTCCCTGATGAGGCAACGGCACAGCGTTACGTCAGATATGGAGAGGATCATGCCGTATTCAAGGGGATAAGGAACTTGCAACATAAGCGTGACAGCTCTCGTCCAGATACATTGGAACCGCTATAATCAGGCATCCTTGTGTTTCCCTTCCGGCATGTCCGGAGTTTTACGGATATCATCTGACGCCATGTCTCCGGCTTCCTTTTCCTATCTGC
The DNA here is from genome assembly GCA_012517935.1 of Acetobacter sp. Taxonomy (GTDB): domain Bacteria; phylum Pseudomonadota; class Alphaproteobacteria; order Acetobacterales; family Acetobacteraceae; genus Acetobacter. The sequence goes on from JAAYUA010000067.1 coordinate 7,126, forward strand.
CCCTGTGGGTGCAGATTCTGATCCTTACGGTTGCGGCAGTGTATGGTTTCCTGCTGCTTTGCGTCCCGTTCGCTGTTTTTGGCGTCAAGGGACGTCTGAGTGAGCTTGAATTGCATCTGGAGGAGGTGCGTTCGGAATTGCGGTCCATCTCCCACAAGATCGCTCAGGGAGATATGTCTTCGGTACCCCCGAAGCCGACGGAGTGGTCGCCTCCGACACGGTCGGTGACTTCCAGAGAAGCCGTTGCCGAGCAAAAGCCAGCCGCCCCCCGGTTTGGCGCAGTTGGACGCAGTGCGGTTCAGAGCGCTCCCTCTCGGCAGGCTGATGCTGGTGACAAGCAAGAGCATGCACCCCTTTCGGCCTCCTTTGTCCAGGTGAATCGCAAAACTCCTGAAACGTCCGGCAGCGGTGAGCCGGTATTCCGGCTAGGATCACGTCGCAGGCTGGATGTGGAAACAGGTAATGGCCCGGAGGCGTCTTCTGCGCGTCCGGATGTCATGACAGAGGAAGCAGCTGCTCCCGTAATGCCCGGTAAATTGCCGTGGCAGAGGGAAAATACGCCACTCTCACGTGATAAGGATGTAACGCGCGGGGGGATGGGGTCAGGTGATGCTCAGCGCGAAAATGGGCGGATGGAGCCGGTTCTGCGATGGCCTGCCACCCGTCCTCACGATGATGATCTGTCGATCTGATACTGTTCTATCGGCCGTTCTGGACTATGGAACATACTCAGAGTTGTGCCGTCAGACCGCTTCGGTTTCGTCTGCGTGAGTGAATGCCAGTGGAATTTGAAGATTCATTCCAGAGAAAAGCAGCGCGGCCTATATGGCTGTTTGCCGGTATGAAATATGATACTGTTTATTCTCTGATCTTGTGAACTTCTTCATTTGCAATGATCAGGGATGGGCTGCCGCAATCATAATTTCATGCGGCAGGATTGCCAGGTATTTTACAGGGTGCTCATCAGATCATCTGCGGTCATCTGGATATGTATCCGCATCAGTTTCTCGATTTCCTTTTTGCGGCCATGCAGCCAGCACTCCAGGAGTTCACGGTGTTGCTCGTTGGCGCGCGTATCATTGCCGTCTGCATGCAGTTGGAAGCGGATATAACGGTCAGCCACGCTGTTCAGAAGGTCGATCACGCGTAATGTTGCAGGCCCGGCACCGGGACGAATCAGCGCCATGTGGAAGCGTCCGTTATAAAGCCCCCGCTGTTCATCCTTGCGTTCGATCGCTGCTTCAAGCTCTTCCAGCATGCGTGTGGCAAAAGCTGCATCTTCTTCAGTTGCATGTGCTGCCCCCAATGCCGCGGCATCAGGTTCAATCATCAGGCGAAGGTGAAAGACGTCTTCTGCTTCGGCTCTTGTCAGGGGAGAAACGGAGAACCCTCTTTTCGGGTGGACGGCCACCATTCCATCCTGCTGCAGGCGCGCCAATGCTTCGCGAACAGGAATTTTACTGACTTCGTACTGTGCGGCGATCGTGTCCTGACGTATGGGTTCGCCACCGGGCAGGTCGCCTGAAAGAATTTTTTCCCGGAGAATATCATACAGCTGATCCGAAATAGATCTGGTGTGAATTCGCGAAGTATTATGAACAGAACTCATAAGAGAAAACACCACTCCATGTCTCGGAACCATATGAAATCGAGAGAACAGAAACTTTCAACGAGAATGTAGAACCCCTGACGCCATCCTGACAGCATCAGGGCAAAAAAGCCGAAAAACTTCGGAACCCGTGCACGAAAGCGCAACGCATTGCTGCACAATCAGGCGATCAATATAGCATTCATTGCATTTTGTTACACATTCCATGCCAATGCCTTCCGTATATTTTTTAATATCTACATTTTCATGGAGACCAGAGGAATTGAGAGGGAGCTTCTCCTCCCTGCCATCAGCATGCTTGGCGATTGTTCCAGGGCCTTGGGGAAGAGGGACGGTTTTTCAGAAAATGGCTTCATAAGTCGGTTGCTACCGACTGGGATATTACTTGAAATTCCGGGATCATAAAGCAAAGCAGGCGCATATCACCGGCAGTCACAGACATGCCGTCTCACCTGCTGAAAGGGACCATGTTCCTGCAAGCGGGATATTCACCGCCCTCAGGAACATTCCCCAGTTCAGATTTTTGCGTTGTGGCACTCGCTATGCCGACAACAGTCAGACCACCAGTCGGAGGCCTGTGCGGTGAGAAGGGGATGCGGGAGATTTCTCCGGCAGTTCCATGGGGAGCAGGGGGCTGCTATCCGGTCCATCTTCGCTGTGTGGTGCATCGGGCAGGCGTTTGTCGAGATAGATGTCTGACAATGCACGGAATGCATAATCCAGCAGAGATGTGGCATAGGCCGCAACCGGATCACCTTCGACGGTTCCTGCCGGACCGAAGCAGGAATATGCGAAGCGCTGGACATATTCCTCAAGCGGAGCGCCGTATTGCAGGCCAATGCTGACCGCTTCGCTGAAGCAGTCCATCAGGCCGCGCACCATTGGGCTTTCACGTCCCGGGGTGATTGCGATTTCTCCGGGTGTGCCGTCTTCGAATTCCCCGGTGCGCAGGAAGACGCGATGTCCGCCCACACTGGCTTTCTGCATGATGCCGCCATGACGATCCGGAAGACGGCGTGCGACACCACGGGGCAGAATGCGGGGCGTGACCGGAGGGGCCGGATCTGGACGGATCGGCATTCTGTCCACAAAGCCGGTCAGCGCTTTATACATCGTCAGATGCGCTTTCGGGCCGGGCATGGTCAGGACTGTTTCTCCAGCAAGCTGAGCGGCAAAGGCGGCTTCAGGAGAAAGATTGCGTGCGGCCAGACGGGCGCATGTGCTGGCGGCCAGACGACCATCCGGGTGGAGAGGAGAAAATACGGGAGCAAGTCCGCATGATTCCACGCCCAGCAAGGCATCGACGGGCCCTGATAATGAAAAACCGGTTTCGATCAGAGCATTCAGGTGATGATCGTTTTCTGAAGCCCGGCTCCAGGCATCGCGTGCAACCGCGGCCAGACCGGGGATCACGCTACGTGCGGGTGGCAGAGGCAGTGAATCGTTGCCGCAGTTTTCATGGGCGACGAAGGTTGTCAGGGAAGCGAGCGCACAGGCGGCATCGCGTCCATTCTCCGAGTCGTAATCGAAGCCGAGATTGGCGAGACAGGCATCAAGATTGGTCAGCAGAATCTCGCCCGCAATTGCTCGCGGAGCAATGTCCCCATCATCCTGATCCGCATTTGAAGAGGATGTTGGCGGAGGCGAAAGAAAGAACGGCAGTTCGCCGTTGCGCTGCTGTCCATGATCTTGAGCCTGACGGCGCATCAGATTGCAGACGAGACGAAGTGCAGCGACGAATGTTTCGGCGGCAAATCCTTCGCCCGGCACGGTGAAGGCGCTCAGATTGACGATGAAACCCGGTCGTCTGTCATGTTCACCGTTCCATACGGGCGCAGTTGGCGCTGCCTGACGGAGCAGAAGCAGCCATGCGAGGGAGCGTGCTTCTCCGTTCGCGGCTTCATCACCCCGTGGGCCTGCGCCGGTCATGCGGTCGATCCATGAAGAGGCCAGCCCGGCGAAGGACACAGCATCAGAATCGTTCTGCGCAAGCTGCACAAGAGCGGCGGCGGCATCATCGTCCCAGTCCGCCGGTAGTGTGACGCGGCGGGCAGACTGATCCGGGTCGGCAGCGGCGGAGGTGGTGCGCATCCGCACACCGTTCCAGTAAGGTGTGGCGTTCATGATGCCACCTTACCTTTCCCGCAGGCCAGGTGACAGAAGGAAGACGTTAATCCTCTGATCGGAAAAGTGAGGATATGGGGGATAACTTTCCCACAGGCACCAATCAGGCTCTGGATGGCAGGAAACCATTTATGTTTCAGGAGAGGATCGACTCGGAAGACCTGCCTGCCTGGTGACATTGCATGGCACGAGTGGCTGTTGTGATCCTCAGCCGCTCTGGATTCTCACGCATATGAGCCGACGGATGCGATGTTGCACAGCGATCCGCAGGGCTGTGTTTTTTCGCGTCTGACTGGCTGCTCGGGGCATACAGATTATCGATTATATGTCACTCGCCAGGGTCAGGCTGGCTTTTCTTTTTCAGGCGATTTTGCAGAATCTTTGGTCGCCACTCGCTTATGAGAACACCGGAGATGATAAGGCCGGCACCGGCAACGGCGAGCGAGGGGAGTTGATCCCCGGCAATTCGGCCCACCAAACCGCCCCACACCGGCTCACCAGCGTAGATGACGGTGGCACGGGTTGGCGAGATGGTTCTCTGCGCCCAGTTCATACCGAGCTGCATGATCGCACTGGCGATGCCAAGGCCGACCCCGCTGGCAACCCAAACCCAGGAGAAGGCAGGAACGGCTTCCCCCATTACGGGCATCGCGCAGAATGCCAGAATACCTGCGGCGAAAAGCTGAATGATGGTGACCCGGCGACTGTCTACCTCGCCAGCATAGTGGCCGATCAGGATGATCTCGGTAGCGATTGCCATGGCGCCGACCAGCGTCAGCAGTTCGCCGATGCTGAGCGACAGCGTGCCTGCGTCTGGCCCGGCAAGAAGGATGAGGCCCGCGAACGCCAGCACCACGCCTGCCCAACTCATCGGATGCGGTGCACGGCGCAGCACGACGAGCTGGAGCACTGGTACCATTGGAACGTAGAGCGAAGTGATGAAGGCTGACTGGCTGCTGGCAATTGTGGCGAGTCCGGCGGTTTGCAGCGAATAGCCGAGGAAGATCATCCCGCCGATTGCGGTGCCGGCGACGATTTCGTGCTTTGTCATGTTACGAAACGCCGGGCGGAACAGGAGTGTCGCCGCTCCACCGGCGGCAAGAAAGCGCAGACCGACGAAAAAGAGCGGCCCGCTATAGCGCATGGCGATGTGGATGATCAGAAAGGTCGCACCCCATACCATCGTGATCGCGATGAGTACCAGCTCAGCGCGGGACAGGAGGAAAGTGGACGATTCGCGTGAGCCAGTATTGTGCAACATGCTGCCCCTATAAATATGGGTCATATAGTGAGCAACTCGTTCGATGCGCTCGCGTATGTCGTGACAAATCCTGCGCGTCTGCTTTCTCATGAGTCAGAATTGGCTGATTGATGAGGTAGGAGATCGGATGCGCTTTGGTGTCCATCCTTACTCATGAATTATAAACCGCTTCCCGCCGTTCACCGCTGAGCCGGGCCTCTTTCGCGGCCATGATCGGGGACTGTTATGCGGCTGAAGCGTAACCGTTGCGACGTAACATATGCGTATGGCCGCTGGATGTCTGTCCTGCGTCGTGACAGTATATAAAGCAGCTGTAATGATTATCGATCGGATCCGGGGCGACGCATGGCAAATCTGGGCACGCTTCTTCATACACGCCTGAAAGGGCGTCTGGTTGGCAAGGATGAGGCCGGTCGGTCTTATTACGAGTCCCGCACGCCAACACGCGTGGGCGGTGGCGAGCAGCGTTATGAACGCTGGGTCATCTATCATCGTGGAGAGGATGGCTCCGCAGTGCCTCCGGAGTGGTGGAACTGGCTGCACCATGTCGAGAAAGAGGCGATTCCTCAGTCGGAACGCAAACCATGGCAGCTTCCGCCCCAGGCAAATATGACCGGAACGCCTCAGGCGTGGCGTCCTCAAGGCAGCCTTCTCAGGACGGGAAAACGGCCGCCGGCTACGGGCGATTACGATTCATGGTCACCTGAAGAGTAAGAATTGTGGGAAATGTGGCAGACATGCCCTGTCTGTCTTACATTTCGTATCAATCCTGACAGTGCTTTTGTAACAGAACTCCGCTTTTCTCCTCTCAGACCTCACTGATGGAAATTCAGTGAGCCATTAATCGGAGTGTTGAGATGAAGCGTTCTCTGTTTGCTCTCGTCCCTGTTGTTGCTCTCGCCATTGGTGGTGGCGCTACTGTTGCACATGGCCATTCTTTCGGGCCTGGTGCACCGCCGCCGATGGATGGTCATGGTGGCCCGGGTGGTATGGGAATGATGCCTTTTTTTCATGGTCTTGACCTGACGAAAAAGCAGAAAGCCCAGATCAGCGAGATTATGAAGGAAGCTCACAAGAACCGCCCTGCTGATCACGGTGCAGATCGTGACCTGCATGACAAGATTGCCGAGCTTCTGCTGGCCCCGGGCAAGGTTGACGAAGCACAGCTTGCGGCGTTGATGAAGCAGGAAGACGATCTGCGTCAGCAGGCAGAGCAGGATCGCATGCAGATTGCCGTCAAGATTCACAATGTGCTGACGGACGAGCAGCTTGCTCAGGCCAAGGCTCGTTTTACCAAGATGCAGTCGCTGCAGGCCGAGATGCGGGATCTGATGAAGCCGTCAGCGGATGAAAAGCCCAACGACGCTCCATAAATCCGTAAAACATCTATGGTTTGGAAACACCCTGTCCACAGTGTGGGCAGGGTGTTTCTGTCTTATGCATCTCACCCTTGATCAATGGATGAAGGGCAGTGTTTTCAGCGACGTCGGTTCAAAGGGTAAATGATGAACAGCATGACGATGAAGGCAAAGACACCGCCCAAGGTCGTCATTGAGATTGGAAGCCAGTCGAAGAGAAATGTCGGGGCGTCGCAGGGTTTGGCCGCTTGCATCGGCATGGAGGCTAGCCGTTGTGTGATGCTGCCAATGGACAGAACGGGGGCATGGCATGAAGGGAAGGGGCTGGGCCAGAGTCCAAACTCCACACCTGAATGCAGGACAGAAAGCAAAACTGAAACCAGAAGGGCGAACAGGCCAAGAGCGATTGTCATGACAGACAGACCGGGGAGGAATAATCCGATCAGACCGGCTGCGAGTGCGACTCGCCAGGGCCATCTTTCGATAAAGCAGAGCTCGCACGGGACAACGCCGCGTATGTGTTGTGTCCACCATGCTACGAGCAATGCGAAGATTGATGCTCCGACCAGAGACAGGCTGGCGATGGTAGCGGCATGAAGCCGCCGTTGGCTGAATATACGGCGGTTATGAATCATAGTCCTGTCCGGCGGCGGCCGAATCCTCTGTGTTTTTCGCGTGCGCGGTTCTGAGTTCTGTCAGGAAGGTGCGTGACCAGTTGCCGGCTGTCGAGGCTTGAACGGCAGAATTAAGTGATTGCCAACGTTGTTTTTTTTCTGAAGACGACATGTTGATGGCAAGATGCAGTGCTTCGGCGATGTCATCCGGGTCATGTGGATTGATCAGGATGGCTTCGGGAAGCTCCGGCGCGGCGCCAGCCAGTGTCGAAAGAACAAGGGCGCCAGGTCTTTCGGGGTCCTGTGCCGCGATGAATTCCTTGGCGACCAGATTCATGCCATCCCGCAGGGGGGTGACAAGCCCCACATCGGCCAGGCGATAGAAACCGGCCAGGATATGACGGGGCACTGTTTGTGTCAGATAGCGGACCGGGGTCCAGTCGAACTGGGCGAACATGCCGTTGATCCGGCCGATCTGTTCATCCAGTTGACGTCGCAGGAGGCGATATTCCTCGACTTCCTTGCGGGAGATGGGCGTGACCTGCAAATAGGTCACACGTCCCCGATGCTCAGGAAAACGGGTGAGAAGCTTCTCATATCCTGTCAGCCTTTCCTGCAACCCTTTTGAATAATCCAGTCTGTCTGCACCGATGATGAGGGGACGCCCCTGCAGGCTCACCTTCAGCCGCGCATATTCATCCCCCTGCGTTGCTTCCTGAGCTTCCCGGGCGAAGCGCTTTGGATCAATTCCGATCGGGAAAGCTGCGGCGCGTTGGGGAAACCCGAAACGCCTGAAGCATTCGTTCATATTGGCGGCGTCTTCTTCGGTCTGGAGACCGATGATGTCGCAGGCGCTCAGATGCCGGAGAATGTCCTCTCCATGAGGAAGGGCGCGAAACAGGCTCCAGGGCGGGAAGGGAATGTGCAGGAAAAAACCGATGGGAGCCGTGACATTGAGCTTTCTGAGCTCATGGCCCAGCAGGAAGAGATGATAATCGTGAATCCAGATCGTATCGTTCTGGCGCAGAAGGGGAAGCAGTTTCCGGGCAAACAGTTGATTGACATCAACATAGGATTCCCAATCCGCGCGATGATAGTCCATCAGGCCCAGACGATAATGGAAGAGAGGCCAAATGATCGCATTACAGAAGCGCTGGTAATAACCTTTGCGATGTTTGGCAGAGAGATCCAGCGTTGCGTAGACCGTTTTTCCACAGACATTCTGGTGGACTGTCTGCTCCTTGTCGCGATCTTCCTGATTGCCTGACCATCCGAACCAGAGGCTGGAGGGTTCATCTCTGAGAACATCGGTCAGACCGATGGCCAGTCCACCTGCGGGAAGCACCCGCTCATCCGGATCTGGAATCCGGTTGGAGACAATGACCAGACGGTTCATCAGGGCGTTTCTCCATTGGCCGTTTTCTGGAGCCAGCGTCGCAGGGCCGCAGGGGTGGGAAAATCGGCTGGTATTCTGAAAGCGATGCCTTTGAAACGGATGATTTCCCGGATGGCATCCTCATCCGTGACATCATCGCCGACAAAAACAGGAATCCTGTCGGCGAAGGGGGGTGTTTCCATCAGTTTCCGGACAGCGCGACCTTTATCGACGCCGGTTGGACGGATTTCCCACGCCATTTTGGCCGGCTGGAGGCTGAAGAGATCAGGTGTGGAAGCGATCCATTTCTGTGCGACTTTTTGCAGGACGGGACCGGCTTCGGGTGCCCCGCGATAATGCAGGACGAAGCCGCCTTCCTTGCGTTCGACATGGGCGCCTTTCCATGCGCCAGTGAGCTCTTCGGCTTCATTGAACCATGAGAGAGGAAACGGCGGGAGGCTGACCCGCTCAATCGGACCGTCGGGCCGGTGACGGATTGTCGCTCCATGCTCTCCGGCGATGGCGAAGGGAATGTCCGGGAGAAAATGGTCAATCTGGCTGATTGGGCGACCGGAAATAATGGCCAGGGCATCTCCACATTCCTGACGCAGGTTCAGCAATGTGGTTTTCAGTTCATCCGCGACGATGACTGCATCCGGCGTTGGCGCGATGTCGACCAGAGTTCCATCGAAATCAAGCAGGAAGGCAGTCTGCGTCAAGGGGGGGAGTCTGTGCGGACTGGTTGATCCTGTGGTCGACATTGCGTTTCTCTTTCTCTCAACGTTTGGGCCGGTTGGATGATTTCACCGTTTTTTCCGCCAGATGCGAAGTGTCAGAGGAACACGTTATTGTAAGCTTAAAACATCATAAGCAGAGTTGTGGAGATTTATTGTTTCCGGACAATGTTCGTCATGAAGGAGGCTGCACTTCCGGAAGGCTCTGACTCTCGGATGAGGATCCGGGCTGTGAGTTGGAGGGAACTTCGCCATAGGGTGATGGATTGGATGGGGGAGCCGTGACGTTGGGGAGTTTTGGCTTTTCGGGGGTCGGCAGTGGTGGAAGTGCAGGGTCCATGGCTTCGCCTGAACAACGGATGACTTTGACGTCGTAAAGAGGGTTTTCCCAGATTCCGATGGAAGGTTCCGAAGAGAGCATCCAGTTGGAGAAGGGTTTCGAACCCGGATGGTTATCCTGAAGCTCGACCCATGCTGCTGTGTCAGGGCTGAGCGTTTCAGGCCGCGAGAGACAGCGTTTGATGCTGATGCTGACAGATTTGTAAGTCACCGTCCCACCGACGGGCACAGTCAGCAGTTCAGTATGGGCGTTCAAACGGTCCAGAATGCGGATTTCAGCCTTGTTGCGGCCTTCCCATGTATCAGCAGGATACATGGCTGGAGGGGCAAGAGCTTCCACCGCCATGGCAGCAGATGCGGGGAAGAGCAGGGCCGGAAGCAGAAGGCAGAGGCGTTTGGACACGCTGTATCCTGTTTTGCAGGGAAAGATCATGAGTATTGGCTCAGGCCATGTCTGGTGGTTTTCTGAAGCAGCTCGGTCAGCATATTTTGCAGATGATCCGGGTCTACGCCCATGAGAGTCGCATCCTCGACCGTGTCTGTCAGGATTGACGACAGTTCCTGCCAGTTATCCTGAAGAACACGGAGCTTACCTTCGCAGGAAACGGGCGAGCCGTCGCGTTGAAGCCAGAGAGTCGAAGAGAGTTTGCGGTCGTTCAAGGTGAACCCGGTCCGTTTTCTGCTTTGGCTTTCTCTGCATTCTGGCTGGTGAGTGTATCCGTGACCGAGAAGATGAAGCGGCTTAGCAACTGCTCAAGGCTGATCGATCCTTGTGTTTCAGTGACCGAACCACCGGGAGACAGCATTTTCGTATCTCCTCCGGGGGAGAGCGCGATATATTTTCCCCCGAGCAGGCTGTCGCTGGTGATGATGGCCGCGCTGTCCACGGGAAGATGCAGATCCGGGCGGACAGTGAAGACAACCTGTGCCTTGAAAGTCTTGGGGTCGACAGTTTCAGAAACGACCTGTCCCACGGTGATGCCTGCCATGCGGACATCGGAACCGACATCCAGCCCGTCAATATGTGTGAAATCGGCCTTGAGCTGATAACCCGGTGTGCTTTTTCGATCCGTGCCGATGACGGCGAGAATCAGAAAAATCCCGAGGGCAGCCAGAGTGGCGATCCCTGTCAGCAGTTCAGCGGTTGAACGGGAGAAAGGGCGTCCACCTGTTCGGCTTGTTGTGGTCATGCGGGGAAGGCCCTTCACGGCTGCAGCGACGAATATCTTATTATATCAGATCGGTGACAGATGGGGCTACTACGGCTTGCCCGGTGGCTTGTTGCCCTGCCAGAGCGGCATCTGTCGTGCCAGCCAGCGCCGAAGTGCCAGCAGTGCCGTTGCATCGGGTGTCAGTTGCGCGAAGAGAGGAACGCAGGAGGTTCCGGCAGCCAGCATTGCGCTCATCTGAATACCTTCCGCCCTGACTGCAGGATCATTGAGCGCGGCGCTGGCGGCATGACGCCAGCGGGCTGTCTGATCTGCAGAAGACAGAATCGGCATGGCGAGCAGCGCATCGGTGCTGATGGCGGCGGCTGTGGCGTTGAACGCATCGGCCATTGCACCGGAAGGAAGATGGTTGCGCTGCATTTTGAACCATCTGGTGAAATCGGGAATGGTGTTCTGATCTGACGAGGTTGAAAAATTTGCGGGGGGAAGGCGGAAAAGCACATCCGCGCCGGTTCCCTCCAGCAGTGTGGAAACGGGCTGCTGTCCAATGGTTTCCGCGGGAAGCTGCACAATATCGACAAGCCCTTTTTTCAGGGCTTCGAGTGCGCTTTCGGGGGAGGCATAACCGGGCACAGGCACGGGCGCCATGGAAAGAAGCTGCATCGCCAGCAGAGTGGGCAGTTCGGGTCCGTCCGGTGTCGACACGGCGACACGGACCTGACGTGGCTTCAGCAGGGTTCGCAGGGAGCGATGGAAATCGGCATGCCCGACAACGATCGGACTGGAGATCGCCATGAAGATCGGAATCCAGCGTGTCGGATCGAAATGGACGCGGGGGTCTCCAATCATGGAGGCAAGCAGGGTGGCGCCGGGCACGATCAGGGAGCGGTCATTGTCTCCACCATTCTGCGTGTCGAAGATATTCGCCGCCGTGACGCCATCTCGCCCGGTTGTCTGCTGGAGTTGCAGGGGGCGATCCGCGCCAGATCCCAAACCCAGAGGCGCAGCGAGAAGGGAAGCCCAGCGGGAAGGGAGGCTGTCCACGCCCCCTCCCACGATCAGGGTCGTGATTTTTGCATCCTTTTCGCTGGTCATGGAGGCCGCCGGCAGAGGCGGAAGTCCATCGGCAAAAGCTGGATGAGCCAACGACAGGCAGGCGCTTCCCCCCAGGAATCCGGCGACTCCCTTGACGAACGCGCGTCGTGAAGCTCCGGTCGTGATGAAGGGGATGCGGGGAGTATGTCGGCCTGATGCTGGGATGGGAGCCTCCGTAATCTGCTGTTTATTGCATGTCATGCTGTCTGGCGTCGGGGTAAATTACACCATTTCTTTCGGTTTTGTCGCATTTTGGAGGCGTTGTGCGACAATACCGGGCTTTTTAGGGTCCGCAATCAAGATTTTTCATGATTGCGGACCATGCCGGACGGAGCTCTGTGGCTCAGGGCCACTTCACTTCGGGAGGCATGCTCATGAGGATGGCTTCCGTGTTGCCGCCGGTCTTGAGACCGAAGAGCGTGCCACGATCATGGAGCAGATTGAACTCGACATAGCGACCGCGGCGGATCAGTTGCGCGTCCCTCTGTTCAGGCGTCCATGCTTCATGCATGCGTGAACGGATAATTTCCGGATAGACATTCAGGAAGGCTTTTCCGACATCCTGAGTGAAAGCGAAATCGTGCGCGAGATCACCTGTGGAAAAGCGATCATAGAAAATTCCGCCCAGACCGCGCGGTTCGTTGCGGTGCGTAAGGAAGAAATATTCATCGCACCATTGTTTGAAGCGGGGATAATAATCATCTGGCGCATGCGTATCGCAGGCCGACTGGAATGCTTCATGGAAGCGGGCGGCATCTTCCTGCGCTTCCGGGCTTTCGGGGAACATCGGTGTGATGTCGCCTCCGCCGCCAAACCATCCTTCTGTCGTGATGATCATGCGCGTATTGAAATGTGCTGCCGGCACCAGAGGGCTGCACATGTGAGCGACCAGACTGATGCCCGTTGCAAAGAAGCGAGGATCTTCGGAGGCGCCGGGGATGCTTGTCCGGAATTCAGGGCTGAATTCGCCATAAACGGTCGAGACATTGACGCCGACTTTTTCAAAGACGCGACCACGCATGACGCTCATCACGCCGCGTCCTCCGTCGCTGCCATCTGTTGTCGGGCGTTCCCATGATTTACGTTCAAAGCGACCTGCGGCTTCGTGGCCGGGCAGGATTGGCGTTCCTGATGCGACGGCATCTGCTTCGATGGATTCGAAGGCAGCGCAGATACGATCTCTGAGAGTTTCAAACCATTGACGCGCTTCTTCTTTCAGTGCGTCGTGAGGAACATTGGCACGGGGCTGGGTGGCCATGCGTGACTCCGGAATCTGGAAATCCAGCGTCCCGTCGCGTGATCGTGCGACGGCAGGCGCGTCCGGGCTTCTTTGTCCAGACGGTCACAGACCTGCGCCTTTCGGCGCATCATTGCAATAGCTGAGGACCGGCGGGTAAACATTGCCTTGTCGTTTCGTTTATGGTCGCAGGGTGTCACGATATCTGGCGTGACAGGGTGAAAACGGGTTGGAAAAGAGAGAACAGATGGGTGAAGGAGCGGACCGCGCAGCGGGCGCGGCCGGGGGCGTTGCGGATGTCCGGGAACAGGACACCATGACGGATCATTGCGACAGGACCGGGCATGACGCGGGAAAGGGGATTCTCGGCTGGATTGACAGTCGTTTCCCGGTCATCAGCGCTTTTCGGGATGAGTATGTCCGTTTTCCCATGCCGCGTAATCTGAATGTGATGTGGACGGTTGGCGCGATGCTGATCGTCGTGCTGGCATTGATGATGGTGACGGGATTGGTGCTGGCCATGAATTTCACGGCCACCGCGGAAGGGGCTTTTGCGTCAGTCGAGGCGATAACCCGTCGGTTGCCCGGGGGATGGCTGGTGCGTGGAATGCACATGACCGGGGCCAGCCTGTTCATGGCGGCATTGTATGTGCATCTGTTCCGGGGGCTTTATTACGGGTCTTATAAGGCGCCGCGTGAAATTCTCTGGCTGTTTGGCATGACGCTGCTGCTGCTGGTCATGGGAACGGCGTTCGCGGGATATGTTCTGCCATGGGGACAGATGTCCTATTGGGGGGCGGATGTCGCCGGGAAGGCGGTTGGGGCTGTTCCGGTTATTGGTCCGGATCTGGAGAAACTGTTCCTGGGGGGAGATCGTCCAGGTGACATAACCCTTCATCATCTGTTCGTGCTGCATTGGACTCTGGCCTTTGTCGTCGTGGCGTTCGTCGGATTGCATATCGCAGCCCTGCACGTGCCAGGTCCGAACAATCCGGAAGGTGTGCCACCCAAAAAAGGCGAGACCTTGCCGTTTCATCCTTATTTCACTGTGAAGGATGGTCTGGGGCTGGTTGTATTCGCGCTGATTTTCGCAGCGGTTCTGTTTTTCCTGCCGAACCTGATTGTGGAGGCGGAAAACTATCGCCCCGCCAACCCGCTTCATACCCCGTCAGACATTGAACCTGAGTGGTATTTTCTCCCGTTCTACGCGATTCTTCAG
>JAAYUA010000068.1 GCA_012517935.1 Acetobacter sp.
CGAAAGAAGAAACGCCGTCAGCATATCCCTCTCTGTCTCTATACAATTGTCAAAGAACCGTTTTTTCCGAAACTCAGCGTCGCCGCCTCGTTCGGTGAAGCGGCTTCTAAGGGAACCATAAAACACTGTCAACGCATCAAATAAAAAAAACTAAAAAATCAGCCGGGGCCATGACCCCGGACAAGATCATTTCGCGGAAAACTGCCGATCCCACCGATTCACCAGAGGTAGCAAAGCGACGGCCGCCGCCAGAGCCACAACAAAAATGAGAGAAAGCTCGCGCAGCAACGGAACAAAGGCAGCAGCCTGGGTCACCCCTTCCGAAACACCAACCGACATGCTCGACATCACGCTGCCCAGATAGAACGCCAGAGCCCACAGCAGATAAAGCGAACCCATCATGAAACCGGAGAACCGGGCTGGAACATAACGCGCGATGATTGCCAGCCCCAACGCCATGGTGAGCAGTTCGCCCAGAGACGCAAAACCATAGCCAATCAGCATGACCCAGCCGGAAATCAGCCCTGAAGTGCTGGCAGCGCTCAACCACCAGATCAGGAAACTCGCAGCCCCCATGGCAAAACCAATGACAATCTTGATCGCAAGAGTCAGATTGTTCCCACTCCGAGCCAACCGATTATAAAGCATCGCCAGCACCGGACTGAAAATCATGATCCACATTGGATCCATCGCCTGAAACTGTCCCGCCGAAAGATGGAACAGAACATGGCTGCCAATCCGGAAATCACCATCCACCCCACGTAGGGCAAAAAGCGTCAGAGACGTCAGTTGCTGCTGATAAAACAACGCATAAACCATTGTTTCTGCACACAGCAGATACGCAATTTTCAGACCAAGGCGCTCTTCAACAGCAACATGTCGGTAAAGCCAGCCCAAGATGAGGACAATGAGCACTGCGGCAATCCAAATGGAATCGCGCGCAATATCCTCATTCCCCAGAACAACCTGCGAAGCCAGAAGACAAAGAACGATGCCTCCTCCAACAAGTCCTGTGGTTTTCAAATTCAAGGGAACCCGGTCGACCGCCCCATCCCTTGGCTTCAACCAGCGCGAGCAGGAGAGATAATATCCCAACCCGAGAACGAGACCGCCGGCACAGACAAAAAAAGCAGTTTCGGAGCCGAACTTATCCTGAAGCACAGGCGTCAGAAGCATCGACACCATCGATCCTACATTCACCGACATGTAGTATATGGTGAAAGCCGCATCGAGCTCTGCATCATCCCCTTCATATATCTTGCGGACAATGTTGCCTGCATTGGGTTTGAACAGGCCGTTACCCGTCGCAATCAGGGCCAACGCCGTCGCCAGCAACGAAAGATGCTGATCCGCCAGACCCAGCGTGACATATCCGGCTGTCAGCAGGACGGCTCCTGTCAACATGGATCGGCGCGCCCCCAGAAGGCGATCTCCGGCCAGACCACCCGGAACCGGGAAAATATAATTCAGTGCGGAAAAGGCACCGATCAGCAGCGTTGCATGCTGATCGGAAAATCCCAGATGCTGAACCAGATACAGCAGCAGGACCGCCTGCATGCCGTAAAAGCCAAAACGCTCCCACAATTCAATGGCCAGAATGACGCTGAAGGATTGTCGCCGTGTCGGCAGATGAGCAGGAGAAAGAGGAGCGTTCATGGTGGCCTATAAATAAAAAAAAGCCCCCGTCAGTACCCTGACGGAAGCAGTATGCAAATATCCCTGAAACGATGAAGACAAACACGCGCCCCCATCAGGATGTGACCTCAACACGTAAAACTGCGCCATCTTCCGGGAGATCCAGACCATAATCGCTTTCATCACCGTTCCAGATACGGGATGCCTTCCAATGGCCTTCGGAATCAAAATTCCCCTGCTCAACCCGCTCGACCTCATGAACCTTCAGATCATGTGAGCGTGGAAGGAAACTGACACGCATCCCCCGTCCCACGACGAGAAAATGCGTTGGATCCAGTCGCGCGACGATAGCCCGTCCAACCTTTCCAATATTCTCGGGCGTGAAGGCTGGATCACCACTTCCCCACTGGGCCCCGAAACTGCCGCGAACAGCCCAGCTTCCAAATTCGTGGACGGGCGATGGCACTGACGGCTCCTGCAGCAGCGCGACAACATCCCCCACCCGTGCCTTTTCCACAAGAATCGGAAGAAATGGTGACAGCAGTGCATTATCTGCCCCATGGGCCGCGATCGCTTCCTCGTGATTCGGATCATCAACGCCGAATACGGATGCGCCGATCCCGCCACGAGCCAGAAAATCGAATGTCCATCGTGTTGAAGGGAGCGTGATTCCGCTTTCGGACAACCATGGCGGGTTATCCTTGCGCTGATAAGGCAGCACCCCATTGTGTATTTCGGCAAGCTGCGTGGTGTAGCTGTCTGTCCCGATCACATCGATGGATGGGCTTTGAGCCTTCCACAGATCCAGCACATTCACAGTTGCACCACCACTCGGATATTCAACACCCGGCTGTGTCAGACCGTGATAACGAAGCCATACATTGACATATAGCGGCAGCGGGTAAGCCGCCTTACCTGCTGTTGCCACCTGATTGATATAGCGTGAGACCGCCCACGCACTGAACAATTCCGCAGCTTCATCGCCATAAACCTCCTGCCATGTGCCGGAAGATTTATGCGTGGCTTTCAGAACATCATCAGGAACAGGTCCAGCGAAAGATTCCTCCGCCGCCTTTCCATGATCTCTCACGGTCCCGAGCAATCCCGGCTCATTTTCCACCTGAACCATGATGACCGTATGCTGGGTCGCATCATATGCAGCCAGATGCCGCATCAACGCCGTGAAGGCGGCCTTGTCTCGCTCAAGAGTTTCGTGTCCGAAAGGAGACATGCCATCCAGCGGGTGATGATCCGCATCGAGCAGACGCGGATAATGCGCCATATCCCGTTTCATCCAGAGCGGCACATAGTGGCCAGCTCCATTCTTCCACGTCCCGAACCAGAGCAACATCAGACGGACATGATGTGCACGCGCACCATCAATCAGACTGTCGACACCGGAAAAATCGAACTTTCCTGGCTCTGGCTCCATGGTTTCCCAGTAAACCGGAGCCTGAACGGTATTCACGTTCAGCTTCTTCGCAACTTTCCAGAACTCGGGCAGCGTGCTTTGCCAGGCGCTGGAATTATGCATCTGCGCAGCAAGCACGAAAAACGGCTTGCCATTCACTTCAAGCTGATAATGGCCGTTTTCACCGACCAGATGCGGCATAGGTTCAGCAACCGCGCTTGCGGCGAGGGCTGAACATGCGAACAGCCCCAACATGACTCTGCGCAGCAGCGTCATGCGACCTGAAAACCGTGGCAGAACACGTCCTCAGGATCGATCCAGATCGTATTGAACCCGGTTGAAACAGCACGCCCCTGAATCAGCGGAATAATCGCCTTTATCTCGCTGCCATCAGCGGCTTGCAGAACAGTCTCGCGCTCCACTGTGCCTTTGAAAACGCTGTGGATATAACTCTCATGAACAAATTCATCACCGGTCTTGAGCAGACCCTTGTAATGCAGATGCGCCAGACGAGCGGACGTTCCAGTGCCACAGGGGCTGCGATCGATCGCATGATCCCCATAAAACACGGCATTCCGGCCTTTTTCACGTGTCACATCCTTATCCGCCCAAAGGACATGACTGACACCATTGATCGCTGGATCAACAGGATGAACCGGATGGAATTTCTCACGCACAGCCGAGCGAATCTTCGGGCTCAGCTCCAGAATACGTGCTGCGCCAAGAGCATCGAGCCCTTCATATGCGCCCTGCGGCTCGACAATGGCGTAGTAATTACCGCCATAGGAGACATCCACAGACAGGGGACCGATCCCCGGCACATCAATTTCGATACCCGTCGCGGCAACAAAAGACGGGACATTACGGATTCTTACACTGACGACGCGTCCAGCTTCCTCGACATAATCAATGTCGATCATGCCCGCCGGAACCTCAAGACGCAGATGTCCCGGTGTCCGCGGCTTCAACAGACCATGCTCGAGACCGAACGTCACCAGACCAATCGTTCCGTGCCCACACATCGGCAGGCAGCCGGACGTCTCGATAAACAGGATACCGCCATCACTTTCTTCCTGAGACGGGGGATAAAGAAATCCACCCGACATCATTGAATGACCGCGCGGCTCAAAACAGAGCCCCGTCCGGATCCAGTCAAACCGCTCCAGAAAATCCAGACGACGTTCGCCCATTGTCGCACCACGCAGCAGTGGAGCGCCTCCGGCGACAAGACGGACTGGATTGCCCGCGGTGTGACCATCAATGCAGAAGAAAGTGTGACGCATGACGCTACCCTACTGAAAGCGAAAATCAGATCGGACGGTTGGCCGCCGCGATTTCCACCATACGTGTTACTTCCTCACGACGTGCTCCCTCAAGCGGCAGACGCGGCAGACGAACGCGCTCGCTTCCACGACCCATGATCTGCTCAGCCAGCTTGATCGACTGGACAAGGTCATGCTGGGCATCAAGATGCAGGAGAGGCATGAACCAGCGATAGATACGGCGAGCCGTTTCAATGTCGCCACGCTGCAAAGCTTCCACCAGAGCAACAGACTCTTTCGGGAATGCGCTGGTCAGACCGGAAATCCAGCCTTCGGCACCCAGAAGAAGCCCTTCAAACGCAACATCGTCCAGTCCGGCCATGATCGTGAAGCGATCACCGAAAGCGTTATACACATCAGTATAACGTGTCGTGTTGCCCGAGCTTTCCTTGACGGCGACAATGGTCGGGACTTCAGCCAGACGCTCCAGAACATCCATCTCGATATTCACACGATAAGCCGTCGGGTTGTTGTAAAGCATGATCGGCATGTCGGTCGCAGCCGCAACAGCCTTGAAATGATGCTCCAGCTCATGCGGCTTCGGCACATAAACCATGGCCGGCAGAACCATCAGCGCATCAGCCCCGATGCGGGAAGCCTCTTTCGCCCAGGCCACCGCACGCGGCGTCGTCATTTCAGACACACCGACAATGACCGGAACGCGCTTCGCAACAACCTCAACCGCAGCCTCAAGAACACGAATCTTCTCGTCAGGCTCCAGAGAATTATTCTCTCCGCAGGTGCCCATAACCACCAGGCCATGAACGCCATCTTTCACCAGATTGTCGAGAACCCGCTGGGTTTCCGCAACATCGATGGAAAGATCAGCCGCGAACTGTGTCGTTGCTGCCGGGAAAACACCGGACCACTGCATACTTCCTGCTCCATTCATTCAAAGCGGCCCCAATACGTCGATGTGCCGAACCGCATATTCTGCTTATCGTATACGATCTACATATTGTAAAGAGAATGATCGAGACGATCAGCCCTGCTTGCATGTCAAAGCATATCAAAAGACCTGATACCCGGACCGGAATGAGTGACGCAGGCAGGATCAAAGCCACCAGAAAGCGCATTCAACCCATGCTTCAGGGACGCGTATCGTCGACTTTCAATCCCAGCCTGTCAGCAATTTCCACACGATCATGCTCCACAGGCACCATCACCGCCTTACGATCAGGCTGATAGGCACTGGCATTCCAGCCACGAGCCTGAGCCAGCGCCGTGATGATTTTATAAAGACCAGCCATGGATGACGTTGCTGATGGCGGTTTCCAAAAGCGCACAGCAACAGCGCATGCTGAAATAACGAATGAAATCACCGCCGCGACAGTGCTAACCGAACCTTCCGGAACAAGGGTTAGAAAATCAGCGATAAGAGAGGAAAAATCCATATGCAATCATGACTCCAATGAATATCTCCCCGCAGGATAGCCGTCTCCAACGATGAAAATTTCGATATTCCTGGAAAATAATTTTCAAAATTTTGATAAAAATGAACTTAATTTCTGAACATTCCGCATTCACCAACGCAAACCCATGAAACGGAATATTACCCCAGAGACCCCATCCCAAACGCCAGCCCCGCAGCCGCAATCAATGATGCGAAATAAGCATTGGATTGATTGATTTCCGCATCAAGAAGACCATTACTGGCCAGTTCGGTTCTGGTAATGCTGCCCTCCCCGCTTTGATAAGCCGTCAACGATGCATCGAAGTTGATTTGCGATGCCTTACGCAGCTTCGTGGAGGCTTCATAAGCAGCCAGGCTCGTGTGAAGCGTATCTTCAGCCGTCACCACCTGCTGGATGGAATCATTAACGGTCTGTCGCAATACGGATTGTGCACGATCTTCCTGATCTTCAGCACGTTTAAGAATGGCCGATCGCAATCCCCCATCAAAGATCGGGACTGTGATTCCTCCCAGAACAAGAGTACTGAAACGATTTCCTGAAACGTTCAGTGTGGATGATAAATCGCTCGTGGCACTGGGAATGGAAGTCAGGTTCAGGCCTCCGGTCACATAAGAAGCATTTCCTGACACAAAAATACTGGGCCGAAAGGAAGCGCGCGCAGCCTCAATGCGATTATGCGCAGCTTTCGTCGCGGCATAAGCCGCCAGCACATCCGGACGACGCGCAACCGCCTGCCGCACAACATCTCGACTTAACTGAACATCCTCCATTGTAAGATGACGGTCCGAAACATTTTCAAGAGCAATCTCCGTGTCCGCCGAAACACCAACAGCCGTCAGCAGTGCCAGATAGGTACTTCTTTCAGCTCCATCTGATTGCACCGCTCGCAACTCCACCTGAGCCGTAGCCTGGCGTGCCTCGGCCACATCCATGATGGTGCCCTGTCCATGCTTCAGACGTGCTTCTGCAGCTGCCTGCACGCGCTTCGCATTTCCTACGGCAATATGCGCCAGTTGCGCCTGACGGGCCGCTGCTGCATGCGCATAAAAAGCGATCGTGATCTGATAAATAATTTTCTGATGCGCACCGGTGAATATGACATTCGCAGCCACCTGATCCTCACGCGCTGCACGCATCACCGCCTCGCGGCGCCCAAAATCAAACAGAAGCCATTTGAGACCCAATGTTTGAATCTCGCCCGATCCACTATTGCGATTTCTCAACGTCCCATCAGAATTCAGAGAACCGTAGTCCCCAACGTCCAGTGATCCGTTGGTCGTCCGACCCCAACTACGCGACCATCCACCGACAACCGAAGCGCTCAAAAAGGGCAAGTAGGTGCTCTTCACCACCCCTACCGCCAAAGCAGCATCTCTTGCCGTATCCCAGGCCATCCGGGTTTGAGGGTTCGAAGACTGCGCAACATCAATCAGTTCAGCCAGAGCATAGGGATGTCCCTTCTCCTCAACCAGTTCAGGAGATCGCCCCTGCTCCACAGCCTTGCGATTGGAAGGCAGGCTATAACCGGCAGGTATCGTAAGCCCTTTCTGTGCCGAAGGACGTCCAGGCAAAATTTCGCCAGACACACTGACATTGGGTGTCCATGGCTGATCGGGACGCTGAGGCGCAGTCGCAAGCTCCGTTGTCGCACAGCCGCTCAGGCTCACGGCAAGCCCAACCTGCCATAAGGCGTGACGCACCTTCATGATGTCATGTTCTCCAGAGCCGTAATTTTTCTGGCTGCCCCATGGGCATCTCCGTCCATGATCTCGACACCCAGATGTGCCGCATCAGCAAATCCCTTTTCGAAAAAATCCATTCGGATCATCTGCTCACGCATATGAGGCGGCTCAGCCAGAGCATATTCAACCCTCCTCTCTCCCTCCGACACGGCGCTCTGCAACTGCGCCATACAGGCCGCCTGCGCACTCAAGGTTCGGGATGAACATAGCTGCCGCAACTTCCGCGTCACTTCTTCCATGCATGTGGACAATCCCTCATAAGCACTCGAAGGCCAAAAGCTGGTGAACATCGCATAGGTTATGAAATTTCCAATCAGGACACCAACAATACGATCCCATGCCGTCGCCATATCCGTTGTCGGACCAAACCCGCTCAGATCACTCAGATAGAATGCAAGACCAATCTGGAAGCCGGAATATGCAATGCGTTCATCACCAACCCTTATCCAGCTGGAAAGAAGCGACACAATAAAAACCAGAACCAGAAAACCTGTAATCTCCTGAAGTTGAGGCATGACATAGATAATCGACAGAATACCTATCGCGCCCCCGATGGTTGCTCCAATAATCCGGAGCGTCAGCTTCGACACCATCTCGCCAGTGGTCGGGAGAGCAACAATGAAACATGTGATGATACAGGTGTGAATCCCGGGCCAGTTGATCGAACGAAACAGAACATAGCTGGCCAGGACGCTGAATGTGCCGTTCACGGCAAAACGTATATGGTAAGGATTACTGAAAGCATCCTTGAAGAAAAATCCACTCGCTTCCTTTTCCTCGGCAGGCTCCGGCTCAGCCTGAAAAGGATCTGAAAATACGTTCAGAAGACTTACAATCGCTCGAATACGCGAATTTTCCTGTCCTATTCCTGAAGTATCGACGCCAGTGGGGCAATGCCCCTTGCCAAACTGGGCCGCCATCTGCTCCAGCAACACGATCAATTCCGCTGGAGGCGTTTTCTCTTCCGCCGATGACGCCCATTGTTCCGCGAAAGCAAGAACAGCAACAGAACAATTCGCAGCCTGCTGCAAACTCGCCAGATCCTGCTTTGTCCACATATGTTCAAGGCGCGCCATTTTCAGCGCCTGTTCCATCTCCACCACACCATCACGCAGCAAGGATGTTGCGTGCGCAACCTCCCGCGGCCCTGCACAACGAAGAAGCTCAGCGCTTACGCGCAGTCGGGCTGCAATATCATCCGTTACAATCCTGCGTGGCGAAGGGCAGATCAAAAAGCCCAGAACGATCATGACTGCGCCGGGCACAAGGGTAAACAAATATGTGTAAAGCATTGCCCGTGTGATAATTTCTCCCACAGGCACTTCTTCCAGAACAATCAGGCCAAAAACAATGATAATTCCCAGAAGATAGGAAATCGGCTTGAGCTTGCTGGCAGAGCCCATAAAGAAAAAAAAGAACGATATTGCTGCAATACATGAAACATAAATTACAGTGTTATCATATGCGAATTTTACAATGCCATATATGGCCAGCAAAAGAAAAAGAACAATAATATTGAGAACAACGCCAATCAGGACATTCGTAACACGATCTTTCTGCCATATCGCCATCATGACCAAGGCAGGCACACCAAGATCCGGTACCTGCCATATCTCACACACCAGAACCGTGACCGTGCAGGCTGCCGCCATCCGCAACGCAAAGCCAAGACGCCCAGGCGTGGGATCACAAACAAACTGCCATATCCGATGAAAATCGAGCTTGGATAAAGACTCAATCACAGGCAGCGCCATGCCGGAACTCCACCACCGCCGTTGCGCCCATGCGCATCAGCAGCGGTTGCGGAGCTTTCAAATGCACACGGACCGGAAATCTCTGAGCCACATGCACCCAGTCCATCTGACGCGGCACGAAGGGAAGCGAACGCCCAACCCCCAGGGAATCTCCTGACAAAACCCCCCACCCAATACTGCTCACAGTCCCGGGAATAGGCGTCGAACGATCAATCATGGAATAAACCGTCGCACAATCACCAATTTTTATGGAAGACAGATTCGTCTCCCTCAGATTGGCAATCGCATACCATTCGTCATCAAGAACAAGCGTGAACAATACCTGAGACGGAATCAGAACCTCCCCACTCTGGACACGCAAACTGGTGACATATCCATCTGCCGGAGCAACAACACGCGTCTGCCGCAGCTCATATTGCACACGTGCCAACGTCGCTTCGCTCGCAGCCAGCGCCGCTTCAGCTCCAGCAACGTCGCCAATCGCGGTATCAGCCGCTTTCGCCTGCTCCCTTGCCTGCGTGAGAGAAATATCAGCGTCATTCCCCAACACGCGCGCCTGATCATACTGTTGTTTAGGAATGTAGGACTGGTTCGCCAGCGGCGTGAGACGCGTTATCGTGCGATTGGCCAGATCCCGATTGCTCTCCGCACGCGCAACCTGCCCCTTTGCCGTCTCCGCCTGAGCAACGCGCACGGCAAGGAAGCGTTTCTGGTTTGCAAGATCAGCCTTCATCAAGGCCACATTGGCTTCGGCCTGCTGAACTGTCAGCTTATATGGCTCAGGATCAATCTGATATAAAAAATCTCCTTTCCTGACATGCTGATTCTCATGAACTCTCAGCTCTATCAGACGCCCTCCAACAACTGAGGCCACATGAATCAGCTCCGCATCCAGAGCACCACTATCGCTCGTGGGATAAGCATCATCATGACGGGAGACAAAAATACTGGCGACTATTGCTGCACTCATACACAGCACAGCAATCAGAATGCCCAGCCGCTTCCTGCCTGACATACGCACCTTCTCCATGCTCAAGGACCAAACACCAGAAGACGCACAGCCAGCGCCGCCAGGACCCCGAGAGAAACATAAGTAAACAGGCGGAAACTCAGAAAACTATCTACGCCAATATAAACGCAGAAAACACGTGCACCAACCGCAGCGAAAACACCCGCAAGCGCACAGATCATCCACGCCGGGAAATAGGCACCAAAAATGGGGAAAGAAGGCACCACATTCAGAGAGCATCCGCTCAGAAGACATAAGGACGGGAATATCCAGAAACACCGTCGGTCAACAGGAAAACGACCTTGCCGGGACTGCCATTCCAGCAAAGAGAAACGCAAAAGCGACAGAAACATGATTCCTCGCACAGCCCCCGCAACCGGATCATTCGAAGCATATGCCTGATCCTCGAATCATCGATAGAGCGTTCAAACGAGAAACTCCAGAAAAAGCAGCGCGTTCGTCAGAATGATCGCACTTTCTGAAAAGCAGACATCAGAAATTCAGACAAAATGCATGTAAAAACGACTGAACTCATGCCCCGCCGCGTCAGATTTCTCTCATCATCCATTCGTCACAAGATATCGTTGACTTGACCAACCATTCATCATGACCACGGACAATGCACAGACGAAAGAACATCCTCCAAACCGAGAAGTGTTTGAATATTGTAAACTCTCTTCGTGAATGCCGGGACAAAATTCAGGGTTATTCCCTACCCCACGACATCTTCTTCACATCATCAATGTAGCGATATCAAAATGAGCGGAACCGGAATCCCCGCAGAATAGTTTTACATACCCACCTTATCCACAGCTTTTTCAACAGGCAGACAAGTTAGAGAATCACCGTCTCCATTGAGATTCAGCAAAGTGAACAAATCATGAAATGCAGGGTTTTCCGCCCTTCAGGAAAACAATTCATCATAGCTGCTCTGCTTTCGACCCACCGTGCCAGTGATGTAATAGCCCTTGTGGAAACATATTATTCACATCCTGCCGGCCAGTAACCTGTTGCAATCTTTCTCTCCCTGCATTCCCCAGATTTACCGGACCGCCAGTGTACGCTAGACCTGCGACCCATTCTCCGGGGCATCGCCATACGGTCTTGCGTATCGCGGCCCTTACACCGATGAAGTGCAGACGGAAGAGCTCATGAAAATCCTCGTCCCCGTGAAACGCGTGGTCGATTACAACATCCGGGTGCGGGTCAAAGCTGACGGCACCGGAGTTGAGACCAACGGCCTGAAGATGTCGATGAACCCCTTCGATGAAATCGCTGTCGAAGAAGCCGTCCGCCTGAAGGAAAAAGGCATCGCTACTGAAGTCGTTGTTGTCTCCATCGGTGAGCCGAAAGCGCAGGATACACTCCGCACCGCCATGGCCATGGGCGCCGATCGCGGCATCCTGCTCACCACAGACAACAGCCCCGAGCCTCTGGCAGTCGCAAAACTGCTCAAGGAAATCGTTGCACGTGAAACACCTGACCTGGTGATTCTCGGGAAGCAGGCGATTGATGACGACATGAACGCCACAGGTCAGATGCTTGCCGGCCTTCTCGGCTGGCCACAGGGCACCTTCGCCAGCAAACTCGAGCAGATCGACGGACGACTACAGGTTTCCCGTGAAATCGACGGCGGCACTGAAACCGTCTCCCTCGCACTGCCAGCCATCATCACAGCCGACCTGCGCCTGAACGAACCGCGCTATGCATCGCTGCCAAACATCATGAAGGCCAAGAAGAAGCCTCTTGAAACGATGGAAGCCGCATCCCTGGGCGTTGATATCGCCCCACGCCTGACCGTTGTCAGCGTCGCGGAACCTGCTGAGCGCAAGGCGGGAATAACGGTCGGCTCTGTTGCCGAACTGGTTGAAAAACTGCGCAACGAAGCAAAGGTGATCTGATCATGACCGTTCTCGTCCTCCTCGAAAACGAAGCAGGTCAGATCCGTCAGGCCTCCCTTGCTGCCGTAACCGCCGGTATCAAACTGGGGGAAGTCCACGCTCTGGTCTGTGGTGACAAAACACTGGCAGAAACCGCAGCAAAAATCCCCGGCATTGCAAAAGTCCTGCACGCCGGAGATGAAGCTGTAGCACACGAACTGGCGGAACCGCTCGCAGATCTGATCGTGTCACTGGCCGGTGACTACAGTCACATCGTGACCGCCGCCAGCGCCATCGGCAAGAACGTTGCCCCGCGTGCCGCTGCTCTTCTTGATGTGCAGCCGATCCCCGATGTCATTGCGATCGAAAGTGCAGATACGTTTGTGCGTCCGATCTATGCCGGCAACGCACTGGCAACCGTGCGTTCGGCTGATGCGAAAAAGGTTCTGACGGTCCGTTCCGCCAATTTCGATGCGGCTCCTGCGGAAGGTGGCAATGCCGAGATCATCTCGGTTGCCGCAACACCAGCCTCTGACACCTCGCGTTTTGTCTCGGTGGCTCTTTCAGATTCCGATCGTCCGGAACTGGAATCCGCACGCGTCATCGTCTCCGGTGGTCGCGGTATGCAGAGTGAGGAAGGCTTCAAAACCCTCGATCCACTTGCTGACAAGCTGGGAGCCGCCATTGGTGCCTCTCGCGCTGCAGTCGATTCCGGTTACGTTCCGAACGAATATCAGGTCGGTCAGACCGGTAAGATCGTCGCTCCGGAACTGTATATCGCTATCGGCATTTCCGGCGCGATCCAGCATCTGGCCGGAATGAAGGACAGCCGCATCATTGTCGCAATCAACAAGGACGCAGAGGCGCCGATTTTCCAGGTGGCCGATTACGGTCTGGTCGGAGATCTCTTTGAAATCGTCCCTCAGTTGACAGAAGCTCTCTGAAGCTTACCCTTCCCGACACCCGCGGGAAGATTCTGATCACGTGCAACGTGAACTTTCAGAAGGCGGTCCATAAGGGCCGCCTTTTTCATATCTTCCAAGCCTTTTCCTGCCTGAGGGATTTGCAGCATGAAGTTTCGTCAGCTTGGACGCACCGGTATTGAAGTCAGTGAAATCTGCCTGGGAACGATGACTTTCGGTCAGCAGAATACCGAAGCCGAAGGACACGCCCAACTCGATATGGCAATCGATAAAGGTATCAACTTCTTCGATACAGCCGAACTCTATTCTATCCCGCCCCGTGCCGAGACCTATGGCGCAACAGAAACCATCATCGGCTCATGGCTGGCCGCACGAGGCAACCGTGACAAGATCGTTCTTGCCAGCAAGGTCGTCGGACGCAGCTCGAATCTATGGTTCCGCGATGGAGAAGAAGCCCGGCTGAGCCGCAACCAGATCCGGTATGCTGTCGAAAATTCCCTGCGTCGCCTGCGAACCGATTATCTCGACCTTTACCAGCTTCACTGGCCAGATCGCCACGTGAACCTTTTTGGTACGAATGGCACAACCTTCAGCGATCTCCCCGAAGATGACGCCGTCTCCATCGAAGAAACTCTCGGAGCGCTTGGTGAACTGGTCAAAGAAGGCAAAATCCGCCACGCAGGCCTGTCAAACGAAACCGCATGGGGAACCTCTCGCTTCCTTCATCTCTCCGAAATCGGACAGGGCCCCCGCGTAGCCTCCATCCAGAACGCCTATAATCTTATCAATCGTACTTTCGAGATGGGACTGGCGGAGATAGCCCTGCGAGAAGATGTCGGTCTTCTGGCCTATTCCCCACTCGGCCAGGGATATCTGACAGGTAAATATCAGAATGGAGCACGTCCGGCCGGGGCACGGACAACCCTGTTCAATCGTGGACAACGCTATGAAAAACCCGGCGTGGAGGAAGCAATCGATGCTTATCTTTCTCTCGCCCGGGAATTCAATATCGACCCTGTCCACATGGCCATCGCCTTCGTCACGTCACGACCATTCGTCACGTCCAACATCATCGGCGCAACAAGTCTTCAGCAGCTGGAGCAGATCCTGAACACAGATAACGCCATCATCACGCCGGAACTTGAAGCACGGATCAACGATATTCATCAGATCCACAACAATCCCGCTCCATAACAGACCGGTCGTCCCAATGACGTGCAGGGGACCACAAAGGAAATAATATCAGATCCGGGTATATGAAGGGTTTCCATACGGGAAAACTTCCACTACCCGGCTCGCTCCAACACAGACCATCATCTGACCGGATGCACTGATATGACTTCGCCACACGCCCCAGCCCTGCGTCATTCCCTTGCGGAAGACATCTATGCACTGCTGATAGGCTGTTCCCTGATCTCGGTAGGGCTGATGTGTCTGCACAAAGCCGGCCTTGTGACGGGCGGCGTCGCCGGGATCGCCCTACTGCTGTCCTATCTGGTTCCCATGACCCCGGGAAATCTCTTCACCACCATCAATATCCCGTTCCTGCTGTTCGCCATTTACGCCATGGGCGGAAAATTTGCGTTCAAAACACTTGTCGCCAGTCTCGGGATCACATTTTTCTCAGGCTTCATTCCACATGTCATGCAGATCTGTAATGTGCAGCCCTTTTTCGCTGCCATCTTCGGCGGCACCATGATCGGAATGGGGATCCTCTCACTGGCGCGGCATCATGCCGGCGTTGGCGGCACCGGTGTCATTACCCTCTGGCTCCAGAAAAGCCGGGGCATCAATGCAGGGCTCGTTCAGATATTCATCGATACGATTATTCTGGCGATATCACTGCTTTTCCTGACAGGAGAAAAAATCCTCCTCTCAGCCGTAAGCGCATGCGCCATGAGCTGCATTCTGATCGTCTTTCATCGTCCCGGACGCTATATCGGTCACTAAAAAAACAACTTTTGTGAAAGCATCAATTTCCACGAAGCTGTTATTTTTGCTTGCTATTTCAGAGATAAATGGAACAATACCTATCCAATTATCTGCTCCCTGACATAGCGATTTTTCATGGCAAGACGCACCCTCCTCCAATCCGGACAGATCTGGACGCCTCAAGCTACAGATGCTTTGCCGCGTCATATTCTCGATTTCCCTGAAGGGCTGCTCTCCTACGAGCTTGTGCATCCTGCCGATGCACCACCTTCAGAAGAACGCGATGAATTCATCATTCAACAATCATTATTCCGAAAATGGATCCGAGAAAATGACGCGGTCCTGACCGATGTTCAGGAAGAAAAAGCATCACCCGCCCTCGAACTGTCCAAAAAAATTGTAACTCTGCGAAAAATGGCCGGCATGAGTCAGGTGCAACTTGCAGAAGAACTAAACCTCAGCCGCTCCGCCATCGCCGCTATGGAAACTGGTAGAACCAGCAGTGCACGCAAGCACATTCCCAGACTGGCTGAATTATTTCAGGTTCCAATAGAGTTGTTTCTCAGCGGCATGGTCGAACAAACATTCCAAATGGAACTTTCGTCCGACGAACATGATCTGATCTGTCTGTATAGATATCTCTCGCCCACCCTCAAACTCAATGTCCAGAAATATACAGAGCGGCAAACCAGAAAAGAGGATTCTGTATAAAAAACCCAGATAGAGGGTTCAAAAGAACCCTCTTCTGTATCAAATCTGAAATATAATCTTTTATGTTATTATAAGAAGAAAATAAAAAAGAGACTTTAGAAGCCTCTACTCCTTATATTTTCAAAAAATCTTGAATTTTCTACAGATCATATTCTGAATTTCAGAAACATGACCTGAATATTGAAAATTTCAGGAAACATACTCAACTATAAATACGAGCATGATTTCCTGAAACATTTCCAAAACCATCAATCAGATGACGGGATTATTCTCCTGCCTCCTCCATGAATTTTTTCAGATCTGCCTGCGTCAGACCAGCTTTCGTCTTCCCGACATGATCAAGAACGAAATTGGCCATATCCACAACATTCTGATCATCATACCCATGACCAAAATGTGGCATGAATACACTGCCGTTTTCCGTTTCAAGATTTGATCCCTGCTTAAGAAGCAGAAGAAGATTACGTCCGTCAGGAGCGCGCGCCGTATGATCACCTGTCAGATCAGCAAATGGCGTATTCCGCCCTTCCCCATCCCTCAGATGACACCCAGCACAAGCACCATCGAACATTGCCTCTCCACGCATGACCGAGGATTGATCCGTGGAAGAAGGAGCCTTGATCGCTGCCGAAGCACGTGGTGGCAAGGACCGAATATATTCAATCGCAGCAGCCATGTCCTCTTTCGTCAGAAAACGCAGGCTGTGACTGATCACCTCAGCCATCGGACCAGATGCAGTGCCGTGCCCGGGCGCATGCCCTGTTGACAGGTACGACGTCAGGTCTTCAGCGCTCCAGTTGCCCAGACCATCCTGCTTGTCGGAAGAAATGTTATATGCCAACCACCCGTCAGCAACATTGCCAGCCCAAGCATTGCTGGTCGATGGCGCCATGGTCAATGTCCTGGGCGAATGGCATTCCTGACAGTGACCTGGCCCCTCGACAATGAAACGCCCACGGTTCCAGTTAGCCGAATGCTTCGGATCATCCGGCCATGAAGAAGCCGGACCGTTCAGAAGATTCCAGAACACCATGGTGACCCGCGCCGGACCAAAGCCAAAGACACCCGTGTTCGCCGGCTTTTCCTTATGCACTGGCGCCAATGTCGCCAGATAAGCACGAATGGCCTTCACATCCTCCGGTGTCATCCGCGCATAATCGGGATAAACCATCGCCGGATAGAGATGTTTCCACCCTGGCGAAACGCCTTCACGCACAGCCTTCACAAACTGATCGTCTGTCCAGCCACCAATCCCGGTCTCTTTGTCCGGTGTCAGATTGGGAGAATAAATCGTGCCAAAGGGTTTGACGTTAAAAGGACGTCCACCAGCAAAAGGCTGCCCATCCTTCGCTGTATGACAGACCTGACAGTCTGACATCCGCGTCAGATACTCACCACGCTTCACTAGATCCGAATTGGTTCCTTCAGCGCGGGCCGACAGCCCCGACACAGCACAGAGAACCGTTGTCGCTGCGACAGAAAAAAGAAAATTTCTGAGGGAAAACATCAGTTCTCTCCCTCCGATGAATGTAGCGCTTTCATAAGCGGAAGAGTCCGCAAACGACGTCCCGTAGCCGCAGCAATGGCATTGGCAATGGCCGGAGCAATGGCTGCGGTTCCACACTCACCGATGCCACCCGGTTTTTCATGACTTTGAACAAGATGAACCCTTACTGGTGGTGCCTCATTCATGCGAATGATCCGCCAGGTCGAGAAATTGCTTTCCTGAACACGGCCATTCTTCAAGGTAATTTCATCGAACAGAGCTGTTCCAAGACCGAAAATGACACCTCCTTCGATCTGGGCAATTACCTGATCCGGATTAACGATTTCACCGCAATCCACAGCAGAATCTACAGATACGACCTTGATATTCAGAGGATCTTCAAGATTCACGGTCGCGACTGTGGCCATATAGGAGCCAAAGACGAACTGAAGACACACACCACGGCCATGACCCGGCGGCAGGGGTTTCCCCCAACCGGATTTCTCGGCAACCAGATCAAGGACCCCACGCGCCCGTGGGTGCTCATGTGAAATCAGACGCCGACGCCATTCCAGCGGATCGACATTTTTCAGAAGAGCCAGTTCATCCATGAAGCTTTCAATGACGAACAATCCACGCGTGCCACCCACACCACGCCACCATGCCGTCACGACACCCGGCGTTTCGCGACGAATATAGTTTTCCTGAAAATTCTTGTAATAATAAGGTGTTTCCGGAGGAGCAATTGCTACGGCCAGATCCGGATCAAAACCCTCCTTCGTCATACCCGCAGGTGCCCAGCGCGCGCAAACCGCAGGACCAACCAGATCAAAAACGATGCTGGTCATATCGCCTTTTTCGTCCAGACCCGCACGAACACGATCGACATAGGCTGGGCGATAACGATCAAGCTGAATGTCTTCTTCGCGGCTCCAGACAATCTTCAACGGATACGGCACCTGCTTTGCAAACATAGCCGCCTGGGCGACATATTCATGCTCAAGGCGTCGCCCGAAACCTCCGCCAATATACTGGCTGCTGAGCGTCACTGACTCTTTCGGAAGTCCGGCAATCTCTGCCACGGCATCACGCGCGCGTAATGGAACCTGCGTGCTGACCCACACATCCGCCCCATCTTTGCGAATGTGCAGGGCGCAATTGATCGGCTCCATCGGCGAGTGAGCCAGAAGCGGCTGCTGATAAATCGCCTCATATGTTTTGGCCGCACCAGCAAGCGCCTTGGGGGCATCTCCATGCTTCTCCGCAACCAGCGGCTTCGGGTCATTCAACCCGTCATGAAGCTGTTGATAGATCAGCGCCGTATCAACGTGCGCATTCTCCCCCTCATCCCACTGCACGAACAGCGCTTTCAGCCCTTTGTGCGCTGCATAATAATTGTCAGCCACAACGCAGACAGCATTGTCGATTTTCAGAACATCACAGACGCCCGGCACAGCCAATGCCGCAGCACGGTCCATGGATTTGACACGGCCACCCATCACCGGACAGGCACTGACGGTCCCGACCTTCATTCCCGGCTTGATGACATCAATACCGAACTCGCACCGTCCTTCGACCTTGATCCGACTGTCCAGACGATGACGCGCGTGACCAATCAGCTTCCACTCCGATGACGGCCGTAATGGCACATCCTTCGGGGGCGTCAGCAACGCAGCTTCAGAAGCCACTTCTCCGTAAAACAGACTCTGACCGGTTTTGGTGTTCAAAACCTTGCCGTTCTCAGTCTTCAGAAGATCAACGGAGCATCCCCATCGTGTCGCCGCAGCCTGCTTCAACATCTCACGCGCTGCCGCACCAGCCTGACGCAATGGATCCCACTGCGACATCGTTGACGTTGAACCACCTGTCGCTTCGGTGCCCAGAGCCGCAGTCATATAAACATCTGATGGAGGCGCCGCTTCCAGAAGGATGTTGACCGGATCTACATCAAGTTCTTCTGCAATCAGAACAACAGACTGCGTATAAATGCCTTGCCCCATCTCAACATTGGGCATGACCATCACAATCTCGCCGGCCTCACCCGCAGCAGAGGGAGTCACACGCACAAAGGCATTGGGAGAAAAAGCATTTGCCGGATTCTCAACCAGAACACCTGTCTCTGGAACTCCCCCCAGATCCCGCGCCCGTCCACGACGCAGCGGCAAGGCCGCCGAAAAAACAAGCGCTCCGCCACCGATCAGAACAGCGCGACGAGCGGCGTTTGGTTTCCCTGCAAAGGCGTTCATGACTGCCTCTCAGCCGCAGCATGCACCGCGTCACGAATGCGGCCATAGGTGCCGCAACGACAAATATTTCCTGACAACGCCTCATCAATCTGCATGTCTGTCGGATGCGGCGTTTCTTTCAGAAGAGCCGTGGCCGCCATGATCTGGCCCGGCTGACAATATCCACACTGGACAACGTCCCGTTCGATCCAGGCTTCCTGCACTGCCTTGCCAACAGGATCAGCACCAACCCCCTCAATCGTAGTGACCGAACGACCACTCACGGCGCCAATCGGAAGAACGCAGGCCCGGACCGCCTTCCCATCAAGATGAACTGTGCAAGCCCCACATTCTGCAATGCCGCAGCCAAATTTAGTACCCACCATCCCAAGAATGTCACGCAGCACCCACAGCAATGGTGTATCCGGCGTCACATCAACGCTGTGTATCTGATCGTTAATGCGAAGATCGATCATATTGTTCCGTTTTCGATAAGAAGTAGACTGAACCACAAGAAAAGCGATATCCGCCATAGCATAGAGGATTACCCCCGTACAACAACGGACAAAACGGCATTTCACTCATACCATTCAGAATGCCACGGAAGCGTCTTCAGAATTCCGTGGAAACAGTTCCAAAATACTGACGCGGAACACCACGTTCCATTGACTGATAATCACCTGAAATCGGGAAACCATTTTCGCCCATCATGGCAATATATTTGGCATTGAAGAGATTATAGACGTTAAAGGAAACCTGAAGATTTTTCAGAACACCATAATCTCCGAACGTGTAACGCGCTCCTGTTTCCGCCAGCCAGTACGACCTGACATACTGGTCATTCATGTATGAAAATGGCCTTTTGCCATAATAATTCGCCGAAAAATGAACGTTCAGCTTTTTCCATGTATAACTTGCGTTCGTCTTATACATCACTGACGGATAACCCGTCATTTTCTTGCCCTTGATATTACAGCTATATTCCTCTGTCGGGCAGATATTCACATTGGAACCATAAGTGAAGTGATTATAACTGACCGAATTGGTCACCTCCAGCCCGCGGATCGGACGGAGCGTGACGCTGGCGTCCATTCCATAAATACCAGCTTTTTTCGAATCAATCACCGATGTCTGTGGATCATTCAATGAACCCACGGAAGCGGAAATCAGACGATGCCGCACATCCGCATGATAAGCATCAACCGATGCAGAGATGAGATTCGAATTGTAGCGATATCCGATCAGATAAATCCAGTCATGCTCCGGTTTGGTGGTACGGCGGATTTCGTTGAAAAGATCCTGACTGGTCACAGAAGAACCCGCCGGAGCCGAAACAGCCCAGGGCGAAACGGAGCCACCCGTCGGAGCAACCGTGAACGGACGAAAATTCTCTGCAATATCAATATAAAGTTCATGATGCCGAAGAAAACGCCAATCGATATTCAGATGTGGCAGAAAAGCGCGTGAAGACGTTATGCTGCCATTGGGCAAATTGTCATAAGTCGGCAACGTGTCATCATAGCTCTGCGTGTTGAAAAAATTCGCACCACCGGAAGTCGTCTGCAACATGGACTTGAAACCATAAGTCACCTTCAGATTTTCCAAAGGAGACCATGTATCCATGACATGTGCCTGAAAGGTGTTGGTATTCCACTGGAATCCATAATTCTGGGCAAAAGCAGGCCCATAGGTGTTGTAAGGACCAACCGTCTTTAACGCCGCACCTTCGCCAAGAACGGGTTCATTATACCAGAACTGCCCGGCCCAGTTGTTATTGTTTTCATACCAGAAACCAACATTGATCAGATGATGCGCAATCCGATACAGAAAATCGGTATTAAATCCGAACCGTTCCTGACGATATTGCCACACCTGTTCCGATAGAGGAGCGCCGGTCACAGATGGCACATAAGGATCGCCATATGTCGCATAAGACGTATCGGAATGACCATAAAAGGTCGTATTCCAACGCAGATGATTTGTCAGTTCCAAATCAAATTTCAACCCACCAAGATAATCGATCGTGCGCTGCCCCGCATCGTAATAGGCAGTGCCAGCCGTCTCATTGGTGTTCAGCCAGCTCGATGGAATCGAACTGGGGCCACGTAGTGCAAGAGATTTTCCCGTAATCGGATTGGTGGCATAGGCAGGAGTGGCGCAGGACGCGGAACTGCCATCACAGACCCAGTTCCACTGCGCCGCAGCGTAAGCCCCGGCATAGTTGGGATAGAAAGATTCCGTACGCCAACCCGCATTATCCAGAATGCTTTGTGATTTATCGGCATATCCCCAGACCTGAGCATCGCTCCAGTTGAAATATGCCGTCATTTTACTTGCATGCCCAATGGGCTGAACCAGCTTCCCGTCCGTCTGCTGCATGAACATCGGCGAACTCGCGTCAAATTTCTTTTCATAGGCGCGGGAATAATCAACGTAGAATTTCGTTCCGCTCTCATTCAGTTCGCCAGAATCAATACGAACGAATGTTCGCTTCATTCCCCAGCTGCCAAAGCCCTGAGAAATTTTCCCGCCAAATTTCTTCGCTGGATCACGTGTGAAAAATTGCAGTGAACCACCAAGATTTGTATTTGATGGAAGCTCCAGATTTCCGGCGCCTTGTGATGCCTGAATGCGGTCAATATCATCAGAAATCACAGCATTATTGACGTTCAGTCCATTCAGCGTCGTATAAGCCTGCGAATTCAGAGGGATACCATCCAGCGTCAACCCAAGGGAGTCCTGGAAAAAGCCACGCACATAGATACTCGCACCCCACGTATCGAGACCGAGAGCATCCGTAGAACTGAAACTGACACCCGGCGTCTGCCCAAGCGCCCGCAGAGGATTCGTTCCCGCCACCTGCTGTTCCATCATCACACGGGAAACAACATTTTCCGTATTATGTGCAATCGTGCGATGGGCGCTGACACTGACAGCCTCTGGATCCTGGGATGCCAGATGTTTTTTCCGTGGCAGATTCTGAGCTTTTTTTATATTGACTGAAGAAGGCGACACAGAAGCTTCTTTTTTGGCCTTCACATGCGTCGCAGCACGCATCTCCACAGGCATGATCAGAGCAGAACTCGGAAGAAGAACTCCCAGCAGGAAGCCGGCCCTGCGCATATGACGTCGCTTTATCGACACTTTCCCGAAACGGAATAAGACCGCATCATGCTTCATCAATCGCTCCTGCCTGCTTCCGTTTCTGCCCATGCACGCAGATCTGACACGTAACAAACATAAAACAATCTGTTCTATTTTCAGGATGATCCCGCGCGCGGCCTTATTTAGAGCATAAGCTCTACATTACGTCACGTTCATAAACGCCTTCGATAACAGAACCTAACGATTGTGGCACATTCGCAACAAACTTCATGCCGACCGCCATCTGTTAATCGAAAAAATTCATAACAATCCAACAAAAATCATGATGAAAACTGTTCAGCTATAATGCGCTCCGTCAATGTCTGACCGGGATCAAAAAGCACCACGACAGAAAGGGAACGGTTTTCCTTTACAGTTACCGAAACAACATCACGAACTTCCGTGAAATCAGCAACCGCGGCAACCGGCCTCTTGTCCGTTTCCATAATCGTGAAACGCACCTCGGACGTCGAAGGCAACAATGCCCCCCGCCAGCGTCGCGGGCGAAAAGGACTAATGGGAGTCAAAGGAAATACGTTCCCGGACAAAGGCACAATCGGTCCTTGCGCAGACAGATTATAGGCCGTTGATCCAGCAGGTGTCGCCAGCAGAACACCATCACTAATCAACTCAGGCATCCGCACATGCCCATCCACATCAATCCGGATCTTCGCCGCCTGCCGCGTCTGACGGAACAGAAACACGTCATTCAACGCGTCTGCTTCCCATGTTTTTCCACTCTTATCACAGGCTGTCATGTGAAGAGGATGCAATTCGACACTCTGCGTCGCCATCAGGCGGGCTGGCAGATCATCTTCATCCAGAGGATTCATCATGAAACCCACGGAACCACAATTCATCCCATAAACCGGCACCGAATAACGCAGGACCTGCCTTAATGTCTCCAGCATAAAGCCATCTCCCCCAAGGCAGATGACAATCTCGGCTTCCTCCAGCGGGACATTCCCATAACGTTTTGTCAGACGATGCAGTTCCTGCTGCGCCGTTCCTGATGAGCTGGCCGTAAAAGCAAGCCTTGTAGGCGGCACATCCGACGTCCAGAAACGGACCCCGCCCCCCTGCTCATCATCATCACTCATATCCGACATCAAGGACTATCCGCATTGTTCGTGACCAGAAGTATATCAGAGTTACAACTCCAGTATGAAACAGCCGGACATTAGTGTTTATAATACGTGAAATGAGCCGCGAAATCCTTACGACCACGCAAAAGATGTCAGCAGACGAACTTTATATGAAACGTCTGCATGCCCTTGTCGGACGACTGCCGCAATTCATGCAGCCAAAAATACTCGGGCTTCTGAAACCCGAACGCAAACTCAGCAGAGTGATATGGGGGCTGACCCTGCTGGTCGGAGGCTGCCTGTCTTTTCTCCCGGTTCTGGGAATCTGGATGCTGCCACTCGGGCTTCTCCTGCTGGCACAAGATGTTCCGCTCTTCCGGCGACTGGTCAACCGTATCTTCGACATGATTGAACGCAGGCATCCCGAATGGCTTGAGGCCAAGCAGAAGTCATAACGCGCCGGGCAGACCGTTCAACTCACGCGCCGGCCTCTGGTCCAGACCTCCAGAATCTGGAAATCTTCGTCCATGACCAGCAGATCCGGTCTCAGACCGGGAGCAATCCGGCCACGATCATGCAGCCCCAGCCAACGCGCAGGATTGGCTGACACAAGCGCAGATGCCTTCGGCAGAGACATTCCCCCCGCTGTCAGAGCATTTCTGAATGCAACATCCAGTGTCAGAATACTCCCTGCCAAGGTCCCATCCGGCAATCTCACAACACCATCACGGATCTCGACATCCTGTCCGCCCAGCTGGCTGGGCCCATCCGGCTGACCAGCACCACGCATCGCATCAGTCACGAACAGAAGGCGTCCACCCATCATCCGTTCAGCCAGACGGAAGGAAGCCGGGTGAACATGATGCGTGTCGAAAATCATTTCAGCCCAGGTGTCATCACTGCACATCAATGCCGTGATCGGCCCTGGCCTGCGTCCCTCCACAGCCGGCATCGCATTGAACAGATGCGTGGCACCAATCATCCCTCCTGCCGCACAAACCGTACAGATGGCATTCATCGCCGTTTCATATCCGGCCACCGTATGCCCAAGACTGACACGCACACCTGCCCGGGCGAACGCCTGCATGGCCGTGTCAGCATGCTCCAGTTCCGGTGCAATCGTCACAACTCTGACAATACCTGTGTCCAGAACTTCCGCAACGCGCTCCGGTGAAGGTAAAACCGTAAAAGGCGGCTGCGCTCCCAGACGATGAGGACTGACAAAAGGTCCCTCAAGATGCGCCCCATATATGTCCGGACCATTCCCGGACATGCCTGTCCGGGCTTCCGCGACCGCACGCAAAGCGGACATGACATCATTCCAAGGCCGCGTAATGGTCGTTGGCAGAATTGTTGTGGTGCCGTGAGACAGATGAAAGCGGGACAGACGGTGAATCGCTGCGACACCATCCATTGTGTCGGCCCCATCACCCCCATGGACATGTCCATCAATAAAACCCGGGAGAATATATCGCCGGGGCGCATCGGGCTCAGGCACAATCTCGTGGATTGCTTCTGATCCGAAGACCACTCGTCCGGGAAGAACCCGATCGGCAAGAATGACCTGTCCCGACAGCACCCCTGCTGCACTCCCGGTTTTTCCCGAAATCATCTGCCCGGAAGTGGTCATGATAGAATCATTCCTGCTGTCATCAATGAAAAGTCTATTTTTCATAACATTTTTTCTTTTGCATCACGCATGATGAGAAAGAAATATTATGAAAACTATACATTCCAGAGCCTGACGGAAATATCCATCACAGGACATGCGCATAAACGATATAGCCACAGGCGAATAACCTGAGCTTAAATCGACATCATAATTTTTATTTGGGAAAAACCGAAAATATCGGGCAGGCGGGATTCGAACCCACGACCCCCAGTCCCCCAGACTGATGCGCTACCAGGCTGCGCTACTGCCCGTCATTTCGGTGCACGGTGTCTAGCAGCATGAAGCCACGCCGGCAAGACAGGAAAATCATCCAACAGGCAGAATCGAACGTAATGAACGGATATCTGCCTGCATTTCTTCCAAGGCTGCAATCGTCTGCGCCCGCCATGCGGCTTCACACGAAGAAACGGCTTCAGAAACAATCTCCGGCTGAACCACAGCTTCAACCGGCACATCGATATCGGAAGAAACGGAAGATAACGTTTCTTCCACTTCCTGGACATCAACACTCAGCTCTTCGCGACCACGAACGCGGGCTATAGCTTCTTCAGGGGACAGTCCCCCCTGATAAACCAGACCGGCAATCTTCCGAAACTGATCTATATCCCCAGACTGATAATACCGGCGACCACCACGGGTCTCACCAACGATATCCTCACAGCGGGATTCCCATGATCTCAGCACATGCTGAGGAACCTGAAGTTCATCAGCCACTTCACTGATTGGGAAAAAGAGAGGCACAACAGCCTCCATCATTCTTCAGACTCCAGAAAATCATCGGAATCATCAATCCCGACCTCAACGCCATTCGTCCTCGAACGCAGGATCTGGCTGGGACGAAACACCAGCACGGAACGGGGAAGAATCGGTACCTCCACACCCGTTCGCGGATTTCGACCACTTCTCTGGCCCTTTTGACGGACCATGAATGTTCCAAATCCACTGAGTTTCACGGTTTCACCACGCTCAAGCGCGGCAGAAACAATTTCAAGAACCGAATCCAGAATTTCTGCCGACTCACTCCGGGATAACCCGGCCCGCATGCAGATCTGTTCTGAAAGCGTGGCGCGTGTGACTGTGCTCATATGTTCATGATGACCACACCGCAGGCATCCGTCAATTCATACTGACACAGATACGTTTCAAAATCTTACCAGAGCGGAACCCCAGGTCAGTCCACCACCCAGCGCTTCCATCAAAACAAGGTCGCCCGGACGGATGCGCCCATCCCGTCGCGCCTCATCCAGCGCCAGAGGGATCGATGCTGCGGATGTATTGGCATGACGGTCAACCGTCACCACAACCCGCTCCATCGGCAAATCGAGCTTCTTGGCCACACCTTCAATAATGCGGATATTTGCCTGATGAGGCACAAGCCAGGACACATCAGAGTGCTGGAGATTGCAGGACGACAGAACTTCGTCGACAGATGAAGCCAGCTTGGCGACAGCATGACGGAAAACGTCACGGCCACTCATTCTCAGAACGCCTGGCTTGTCACGCAAACCAACAGCGCCATCCACATAAAGCAGATCTCCGGTTTCTCCATCCGCATGAAGATGCGTCACGAGAATACCATCCTCTCCGTCTGTTTCCGAAGCGCGCAACACAACAGCGCCCGCACCATCACCAAAGAGAACTGCGGTGCCACGATCTTCCCAATCGAGAATCCGGGAATAGATTTCGCTTCCGATCACAAGCGCACATCGCGCATTACCAGCGCGAATCAGTCCATCCGCAATGCTCAGGGCATAAATAAAACCGGAACAGGCTGCGGCCACATCGAAACCATATCCCCGGGAAATCCCAAGTTCGCCAAGCACACGCACTGCAACCGACGGAAACGCCTGATCAGGTGTGCTCGTCGCGACAATAATCAGATCAATATCTGAAGCAGGAATTCCCGCGTTTTCCAGAGCGCTCCGCGCCGCACCCGTCGCAAGGCTGACGCATGTATCATTCTCGCCAGCCAGATGTCTCTGATGGATTCCCGTCCGCGTCCTGATCCACTCATCTGAAGTGTCGATACGGGTCGCAAGCTCAGCGTTAGTAACAATCCGCTCAGGAAGACAGGTACCGGATCCGACCAGAACCGAACGACGCGCCATCATATGTTCCTGTTATCACAGCCACACACCAGAAGTGCCTCCGGCACTCTCCGTGTCAGCCCAAAAACTACAGTGCTGTCACCACCTCGGTCTCAACCGATGCATTCGCATCGGTCCTGCGGACCGTCAGTGATTCCATACGACTCAGCCTGCTCTTCATGCTGTCATTGAAGCCATGTCTGACCATATCAACGGCGACATCAACAGCGGCAGCAAAACCCACCGCGTCCGTACCACCATGAGATTTGACGACAACGCCATTCAACCCAACAAACACCGCGCCATTATAGCGCCGTGGATCAAGCCACTCACGCATCCGGTGCAAGGCAGGACGCACCAGAAGATACGCCACCCTACCGGCAAAACTGCTCTGAAACACCTGCCGGAAGAGAGAAGAAGCCATGCGCAGCACGCCTTCTCCGGTTTTCAATGCGACATTACCGGTAAAACCATCCGTCACCACAACATCCGTGGTGCCAGCCGTAATGTCATCACCTTCAATAAAACCATGAAACTGGGAAGCAAGAGGACTGTCACGCAGCACATCAGCGGCGTGCCTCAGCTTCTCATCCCCCTTCAACTCCTCTGCACCGACATTGAGAAGACCTATTGTCGGGGCGGGAAGTCCAAGGACAGACTTGGCGAACGCTTCCCCCATAACCGCGAATTCAACAAGATTCCGCCAGTCACAGGTTACATTCGCGCCAAGATCCAGCATCACGACATCGCCCTTTCTGGTCGGGCTGATGGCCGCCATGGCCGGACGTGAAATTCCCGGCATCGTCCGCACGATAACTTTTGCAAGAGCCAGCATGGCCCCGCTGTTACCGGCCGAAACAACGCCCTGCGCCTCCTTGCGGGACACCACTTCCATTGCGACACGCATCGACGAATCACGCAGACGCAAGGCCGCAGTCGGCTTCATGTCCATAGGAACAGCCGCCTGCGTATGTCTGACTGTGCAAATGGAAGCGGCCTTGGGATAGCGAGGAAGAATCTCGCCAAGTCTCGCGCTGTCGCCAAGAAGAAGGATTTTGATCCCGGGATGCCGGTCCGCTGCGATCTGAAGACCCGCGATCACCATCTCGGGGCCACCATCTCCACCCATTCCATCAACAGCGAGCGTAAATATCTCCTGCTCAGGAACAGATGAGGCTTCGGGGGAGGAACTCAGGCTCATAAAACTATATTCCGTCAGATTCCAACCCCGGATTCCACCATGACTTCACTGGCCTTCGGCAAAACAGACAAGGCCAGCAACAGTTCAGGCGCGAACCGCTACCTTCAGTGCCTTGCCCGCAGCAATCACTTCACGTCCGTCGTAATGACCGCAATGGCTGCAGACATGATGCGGGCGCTTCAGCTCGCCGCAGTTGCCGCATTCAGCATGTGCTTCAGGGCGAAGAGCCTGATGGCTGCGACGCATGCCACGGCGTGAGGGGGAGGTCTTTCTTTTAGGTACAGCCATCGATCCGAGTCCTTCAGATTTTCGGATATAATACCGGGGCCGTCTTCACGGCAGGACCCGGACAAAACGTCATTTGAGCCGGCGCCTCTAACAGACAGAGGCAATTCCCGCAAGCTTTAGGTGCATCATACACCCTCTGCACTACTTTTTCGGAACAAGCCCGGAAAGCACTTCAAAAGGCCTGCGACGCTCTTCCTGAACCGATTCGACTTCCACCGGAAGCTCTTCATCAGAACAGGCTTCCGCCGGCAATTTTGCTCCCGGACGTCGAGGATAAGGCTCAAGAATCAGCCCAAGCTGCTCCGCCGCTGCCTCTCCAAGATCAAGGGAATCTCCCTCGAACGGGATAACATCAGGAGAATCCGGGTCTTCGTGCTGACCCGAAACAATACGACTGACCGGCATGAAACGAACGGTAAAATTTTCCCGAACCTGCTCGGTAAATTCATCGAGCGTCACCACGCAGTTCTGAACGACGCGCGCATGCAGACGACCTTCACCCTGGATGGTGTGACCGGGTACTTCCGTCAAACGGAACTGACACGTCAGCGACAAAATTGCCGGAAGACCGAAACGCTTCGCCAGCGCCCGACATTCAGCCTCCGTGGCCGCCACTTTCATGTCCAGCCCATGAATGCCCACTCGACCAGCGGCAACACGACGCGAAAATTCAGGATTATTAAAGCTCATAACCGCCCCCTGTATGCCATGTGCGCCAAAACTGAAACGCTACTTCCATTCATACACAGTTCCACAGCTTAAGAAATTGACAGGCAGCCGACGATCAGGCACTCGGAAGTGATATGTGCCGGGCATGCGAGCCATTCTTCCCTTCCTCGCCCGGTTTCTGGCAGGACAGCGGATCAGATTTATGCCCGGACTTGCAACAATCGTGACGTCTCTGAGGCCACGCCAACGTCAGAAGCTGGCTGCCCTTTGCCTTCTGTCCGGCATGGGACTCCTGACCTCCGGCTGCTCGCTGTTTTCTCCGACGCCAATGGATCGTGGCTCCCTGATCGAACCCGCAGACTATAAACAGCTGCAACCCGGCACCAGCAACCGTGCCGATGTTCTCGATCTGCTTGGCTCACCCACGACAAAGGCCACTTTCGACGACAATACATGGATTTACATCTCCATGGTTACCGTCCCCACCCCGGTCAGCTTCCCTGATGTCATCAAACAGCAGGTCATCGTCCTGAACTTCGACCCTGCCGGCACATTGCAGTCGATGCGCGAACTTCGCCTCAAGGATGGCAAGAACGTCACCATGTCCAGTGACACGACGCCAACACCGGGCACGAAGATCAACATCATGCAGGAAATTCTGGGCAACGTCGGACGCTACAACCCGATGTCTGGCA
Organism: Acetobacter sp.; assembly: GCA_012517935.1. GTDB lineage: Bacteria > Pseudomonadota > Alphaproteobacteria > Acetobacterales > Acetobacteraceae > Acetobacter. The sequence goes on from JAAYUA010000068.1 coordinate 30,287, forward strand.
TGATGAACCAGAATGGCGGCTCTTTCGGCGGCGCCACTGGCCCAATGGGCAGCAACAATGGTCCGGGACATGGCGGAACGGGCAACACTCTGCCCTGATCTGATGACCTGATCCTGCCCTTCACTCAACCCGGCAGGATCAGACACACACGCAGCCCACCCTGTGGACTGTCCTCAAGCCTGACATCCCCCCCATGCGCGCGGATAATGTCACGCACAATTGTAAGACCCAGACCGGTCCCGCCATCCTCCCCACGCGCAAACGCACGAAAAACCGAATCGCGCTCGCCCACAGGAATGCCCGGTCCGTTATCATCGACAATAATCCGGACAGAACGCCGCTTGTGTCCCGCCGATAGCCAGATGGAAGCTCCGTGCCGCCGCGCGTTTTCTGCCAGATTGGCAAGCACCCGGCGCATCGCATCAACCCGGACTTCCAGCATCAGATCCATCGGGCACGAAACATCCATCACACGCCCTCCGGCCCGACTGGCCGCAACTGCAGCCTCTTCCAACAGCGCCGACACCTCCACAACCGTCGGAACTTCGGCCCCCTCTCCCCGGGCAAATGACAGGTAGCTCTCGATCATCCGTTCCATCTCGGCAACATCCGCCTCCATGTCCCGAACATCATCAGCCAGATTCTCTGCCGACCATTCTCCTTCACGCGGAAGCATCGCCAAAGAGAGCCGCATCCGGGTCAAAGGCGTTCGCAGGTCATGGGAAACACCAGCCAGAACCGCCGTGCGCTGACGCACAAAGCGCGAAATACGCTCCTGCATCCGATTGAACGCCACAGCCGCCTTACGCACCTCCAGCGAACCTTCCTCAGTCCGGATCGGCCCGACATCACGCCCCAGACCGAACTGTTCGGCACCACGGGCAAGCCGCCTGATTCCACGCACCTGATTACGAACAAACACAGCCGCGATACCAAACAGCAGAACCGTTCCACCAATCACCCAGAAAACAAACAGCCAGATCTGCCCGACATCCAAACGCTTGCGAGGCGCGCCGATCTCAAGAACACCATCCGGAAGCTGGATGAGAATCTGCACCGTATGCTCATCAACGCCCCAATCAATGCGATACGGAAATCCGATTCGCAGCTGCACGGCGCGCTCCAGATCCTCATCCATCGGGCCAGTAACGTGAGACGATCCGGTCTTTGGCAAATGGCCGGAAGGATGCCAGACGATTCCCAACTGCGTCCGCTCACGGGCAACCCGCAGCAGCCACGCACGATCCTGCCTGCTCTGATATCGCTCGAACAAGGCGATGGTGTAGGTAATGTCCCCCACGACACCATCCGAGAGGCGTCGGGACACAACACGCAGATAATTCCCGTAATACAACTCCAGCGCGATGCCCTGCGTCACCAGCAGCGGAAACAGCACGATCAGCAGGGAACGCCAGAGCATGGAGCGCGGCAGAACCCGCCGCGTCCATCTTTGGCGAAGACGCCCCAGCCAGCCACACCACCGACAGGACATCAGCGAAACTTTCCCGAAATCCCCGTCATATGCCCGGCTTCAGAACATATCCGCGACCACGCAC
>JAAYUA010000069.1 GCA_012517935.1 Acetobacter sp.
ATCAGCTGTGTATTGCCGTTATACGTGCCGCTATAACCGATATTGATGGTGGAACCACTGAGCGCACCAGCAACCAAACCTCCTGAGAAAGAAGCGGTGCCACCATAAATGTCTATGGTAATCGCAGTTGCCGCATTGACAACGAAGTTGATGGCCGTTGTGCCACCGATGGTGAATGTGGGGGCTGACAACGCAGAAAGAACGATATCAATAGTTCCACTTGAACCCGGAACGGATACCCATTGACCTCCTATAATAGATAGCAGACTACCGTTTGTTGCATCTGTTCCTGTCTGGATATGAGAGGACAATAGGTTGTCCGGAACTCCGGTGAGGGTCTCGATTATATTCCCGTTGGCATCTTTAATAGTGATGTTGGAATTGCCTATGCCACCGTTGAAGAGCGTTCCATTTGTTATGGTCCATGTCGTTTCGACAATCTTATTTCCACTTGAGTCGAGAACGGGGTTGCCCTGCGTATCGAGTTCGTAAGTGTAATATGTGCCTGCACTGCTCATGGTTAATCTCTCCCGTAATTCCTGATTTTGGCAAACAGAGCTGAACCTCGCAAGCCAAAGGTTATTACCTCTGCGATTACTACTACGTTTGTGTTGTTAGTCCAATAGGAACATTAAATTATTTTATATAAATAACACCTCCCTTTTTCCAGAAATCAGGACTTAAGCAAGCGCTATCATGATAAAGAGCCCATTCCTTAAAGCCAAAAAGGTATGGAACGTGGGGCAGAAAATAGGTTATGCGCGAGTGAGTACTGTCGGTCAAACCCTTGATATACAAGTGAAAAATCTAAAAGAATTTGGTTGTAGAAAAATTTATCGGGAAAAAGTGAGCGGCGCAGATGTGGAGCGCCCGCAGCTTCAGAAACTGATTGCAGCCTTAAACGAAGGTGATGTCGTTGTTGTGACACGCATCGATCGACTTGCTCGCAGCACTTTCAACCTTTTTTCAATCGTAAAAGATATTACAAATAAAAAAGCTCAGTTTCATTCGATCGCTGAACCTTGGGCGGATACAAGCACTAGCGCTGGTCGGTTGATGCTTGCCGTTCTTGGGGGGCTCGCAGATGTTGAAAGAGATCTGATAAAAATCAGGACATCAGAGGGTCGCATGAGAGCCATTCAGCAGGGAAAGAGAATGGGACGTCCTCCCAGAATTACAGAAAACCAGAAATACGAAATCGTGACGAAACGAAAAAACGGCGCCAGTTTAAAATCTCTCGCAGCTGCTTATGGAATCAGTGAAAGCGCTGCCTCCAGAATTGCGCGCTATCAAGATACATCCAGTCCGATCTCATCCCGCCAAAATATCGTTATGATTGAGCAATAATGGAATCCAATCTTCACAAAAATTTGGAAAAATGAAGGTCCCATTGATAATGCACACGATTATGTGATCATAGGCACCACGAACAGTCATGCATGATACTTCAAGCTATTTTTTGCTCTGACCTACTTCGAGCTTCATGCCTGCACCGCTCAGAAATTGCACTCTGATTTACTGCAGAATCATTGGAAAACGCAGATTGCGACGGGCTATTGTATTGATCAGATCTCAAGTCAGGTTCCAGGTTATCGGAGTGCCAGTATCTTTGTGTCTACGCTGCGCCTGTATGATTGCTACCTTGGACAGTGCCCTACAAAGAAGACGGCAGCAGACCTCATCATATACTATATATTGTTAGGAGTTCTTGGTCGTACGGCATTATTCTGCCTGTTCGACCATTGCTCTCTTATGGTAGCCCGAACTTTTTCATAACCGCTAGATGTGAACTGACTTGGAAAAGAAAAATGTTTCAATGCTATCAATAGGAGAGCTCTTCAATGTCTCCTCGCAATGAGGGAGATAAAGCGATGTGATTTGTATGGTTTTTTATTTTTTATTTTCTGGCTGGGGCGGGAGGATTCGAACCTCCGCATGGCGGAATCAAAATCCGCTGCCTTGCCGCTTGGCTACGCCCCAACACAATCCGCTAAGAAGGTTCTGAACACCTTGCTTGGCTGGACGGCCTCTTGTTAAGCATTTCAGAGGCCTACGTAAAGAGGTCAAATCATTTAAAAATCAACCAGCGTCATCAAGCGGGATATCAGCGATGAATTCCTCGCCGGAAAGGACATCTTCCAGGACCTCGGTTTCAACGGGCGCAGGAAACAGACCAAAGCGTTCAGCGCGGCTGAGGGCTTGTTCCAAGGCAGCCATAGTCACACCGAGATCTTCGCTCGCATCGCTTTTCCACGAGCGCAGCATATGGGTCCAGATTGCGGTAACGCCCTGAACCCGGATCACGCCCCTCAGTCCTGTCGTATCGATGCCTGCAGCGCCGGCAATCCATCGCATGCTGTCAAGGGTTGCAACGCCAAGCGCGGCCGCCAGAGGTGGATCGAAGGGAAGGGCATCAAGGACCGCGATGACGCCGTTGCGATATTGCTGGAATACATCCAGTCGTCGCATCAGTAGATCGAACAGGGCTTCACGCGGCGGTAGGGAGCTTCCATCGTCGATCAGCGCGGACTGGTCGGCCAGTGTTCCCAGACGAAAGAGAATTGTGGTCTTGAACGGGAAGCGCTTTCTGACCTCGCCCATATCAAGACCCGCGTTACGGGCCGCTTCCGGCATAGTCACTGAGGCCCAGCCTTTCTGACTGGCAATATCCAGCGCGCTGGCCAGAAGAGCTGTATCGAGGTGGTCGGTATTCATCAATTGATCCTGAGGCCGGTCTGGGACATATCAGGCGTTCGAAAAACGGAACGGCCTGATATGTTTGCTAACATTATATGGCGAGTTCCGCAGCCCGTGCTGCTGCGGCATCGACGGCTTCCTGCACGATTGCTGGCCATGCTTCCGGGCGTGAAAACACAGCAAGTGCTTTTTCTGTGGTTCCTCCTGGACTGGTGACGTTTCGTCTCAGGTCAGCTGCATCTTCGGGTGATTGATCGAGAAGTGCTCCTGCCCCTGAGATGGTTTTGCGGGCCAGAACTCTTGCGATTTCCGGCGCAAGACCACGTTTGATAGCCGCTTTTTCAAGCAGTTCAGCTAGTAAAAACACATAAGCCGGGCCACTGCCGGATATTGCCGTGACATCATCAATCCGGAATTCCGGATCGACACGAATCACTTCTCCAGAGGCGCGTAGAAGGGATTCGCACAAGGCAATCTGCTGCTTGGAAGCTTCAGGGGGAGCATAATATCCCGTCATTCCCTGACCAATGGCGGCAGGAGTGTTGGGCATCGCCCGGATGATGACGGGCGCGTTTCCTGCTGGCGTTTCCGAGAGGATGCCTTTGCTCAGTCCTGCAATCGTGCGACCGGCCAGCACCGAGATAATCACAGGATGCCCCGAAATCCGTGTTAGAGAAGGAAGAATAGGGTCTATTTTCTGAGGTTTTACGGCCAGAATAACGGCCGCAGGTGAAAAATCCTGCGGCACTTCATCAAGGCTGCGGACCACGCGATGTGGTGCTGGGATATCGGTGGTGTGTCTATCGACAATGACGGATGGGCTGATGCCCGCGGCCATCCAGCCGCGGAACATCGCACCTCCCATTTTCCCGCATCCAATCAGTAGCACGGGTGGCAGGAGATCTGCCGGTTTGTCGGGGTTCATCAGGCCTCACCAGCGCAATCGAGCATGGCCATATCAATGGCTTCAGAGGCCGTTTTTCCGCCCCACAAGACCAGCTGGAATGCCGGGTAAAACCGCTCGCATTCAGCGATTGCGATACTCACCATATCTTCCAGACTCTCCACAGAAGCACCGTGAGCCCCGCGTAACAGGACGGCATGGCGATAGAGGGGCATTCCGGTCTCCTGATCCATTCCAAAATGTCCAATCCAGAGACGTTCATTGGCCAGCGTCAAAAGTTCATGGAGGGAGCGCCGGTTCTCCTGGGGTGTCTTCAGGTCAAAAGCGCATGTGAAGTGCATGGCGCTGAGTTCATGGGACCATGCAAAATAGAGGCCATAATCGCACCATTTTCCGGGTGCTTCTGCGGCCATTTCTGCAGAACTGCGACGATCAAAAGCCCATTCGTAGTTACCTACGATCTGTTCCATCAAATCGAGAGGGTTGGCGTTGCCGGAAGATGGCGTCATCGACAGAGCGGTCATGATTACCTCCAGGCCAGGAAGCCGACACTCGGGGAAGAGGGTGGCTTCTATATGCGAATCTTCTGCGATGGCTGTCATTCCTGAAAATGACGACCATGCTGTATCAACCTAGAAAGGCATGAAGATGGCTGCAAGTCGTAGTCGTGGTGAACTGGCTCAAAAACCATCATTATTTGAGGGATTGCTGGCCGAATGCGGTGTGGGAGCCGTGACGAGATTTTCAAGTGCTCTGACACGCTCTTCGAGAGATTTGATGCGCACCTCGGCATCCTCCTGAGCGGTTCGTGCAATGGCCGCCATTTCCCGAACCACTTCAAATTCTTCGCGCCGGACAACCTGCAGGCGGCCGAGAATTTCATCCACACGGGTTTGCACGAGGCTGTTCAGTTCTTCGCGGGCGCCTGTCAGTGCAGACAGGGCGCCACCTGCGATACCGGCCAGATCGTCGAATAATCTGGGTTTTTCGGTCATATCAGCTTCTCTCCGGATGCCTGTGTTGAAGAGGGATGTATAAGCGCAGACGGACGATTAATCCATGCACCCCGAGAGCTGGGGGCGGGATTGGCCTGGTTCAGCTCCCCAGCAATGAAGCAATTTGTTCCAGCATGAGCTGGTCGGCTATGGAGAAACGGTCGTGTTTCGGGCTGTCTATGTCCAGAACGCCTATCAGTTTCCCGTCTTTGAACAGGGGCACGACGATCTCTGAGGCCGAGGCTGAATCGCAGGCGATGTGACCGGGGAAAGCGTGAACATCGGGAACGATAATTGTTTCTGCGCGTTGGGCTGCTGTGCCGCAGACGCCTTTGCCGAGTGGGATACGTGTGCAGGCGATGCGTCCCTGAAAGGGGCCAAGCACCAATTCTTCTCCCTTCAGAAAGTAGAAACCTGCCCAGTTTACGTCTCTCATTGCTTCGTACAACAAGGCAGACAGATTGGCAGTCCGGGCTATAAAATCCTGTTCATCATTCACAAGGGCCTGGGCAGCGGACAGGATATCGTCTTCTGTGAAAGCGGAGGATGGAGCGCTCATGCGGGAAGGCCTTAAACAGTATGTTATATGTTTTCGGAACAGGCTGTAGCATATCGTCAGGGTGAAGAAATGTGGAATGGTAGGGCTTTGGCCAAAATTTGGAGGCTTGCATATGTGCGATGAGATAAACGAGAGAGATTAACAAGATTGGGCATGTGAAAGTAAATAGTTTTTATGATTAATCAGAAGAAAAAACTGATCCACCTGCGTCATGTCAATATATGTGTAAATAAAATGTATATAAGTTCTCATTCCGAAAGGTGAATTTCATGAAAACATCAGTGGTATGTTTTGCGAGGGATGAGGGGGGTGATATCCTGTCGTGGATATCATGGTATAAATTCATTGGCGTCGATACGATCATTATTTTCGATGATGGATCTTCGGATGGTTTGTCTGATGTTCTCTCTCTTGTCTCGGGAAGTATTGATATAAGAATTTACAAAAATGATTTTGATCCCCGCCCTCATGAAGAACGGCAACAGAAAGCCTATTCAGATGCGTTGAAATCTTATGGAGAAGAATTCGACTGGATGGGTTTTTTCGATGCAGATGAATTTCTTCTGTTGCCAGAAAACCAGAAGATTGTTGATTTTCTGGATAGACCTCAAGATGTTGGCTCTGTTGTCGTGCATTGGTGCAATTACGGGAGCAGCGGACATGTATTCAAACCCGTAGACTATCCTTTTGCGGCATACACCTGGCACAGTTCGCAGGAAGAAACCATAAACAGACATATAAAATCTTTTGTCAGACCGCGAGCGTGGAGTGGCAAGTGGGTTAACGTGCATTATTTTGATATCGGTTTTTTTCGACATCAAAGCGCGGCAGGAAAAGAAGTTTATTGGTCTTCGACAAAAGGTATTACAGAAAATTCTGCCGACTGGTCTGGTGGAAAAATCATGCATTACCAGTGTCGAAGCATGGAGAATTTTGTTGAGCGCGCCAGGCGTAGGCGGGATATTGTATTGAATGCCGATGTCTGGAAAAAAAGCGATTATACCAATATCGAAGACAGAAGGCCTCTTTCCTTTAAACTGGAAATTTCAAATATGGTTCGCTCTATGAATGAGACCGCAATTCCCTTTTTTCTGCGAAAAGCGGTTGAGGAATTTGAGAGCAGGATGGAGATACAAAACTCTTGTCAGGAAAACGAGAGCGCCCTGGAATTATGTCTTCTGAAAACCATGTCTGGTGAATTGTTAAGCGCTGATCAGTCAGGGCATGTAAAGACTGGTGCCGCAGGGGATCTGATTTATGCGTTGCGCTATGTCGATCGCAAAGAAATTATACATCTTTTTTCTTTAAATGATGCACACAAAATAAATATTGAATCTGACAATAGAATACTTAAATTTCTATCCTATATCCTCGTTCCCGTGGCTGGAAGCGAATATTGTTCTTTATTAAAGCCGGGAAGCTCATATTATATTTCGGCAGCTCCGACAGCAGATGGAGGCAAAGTTGTTTGCAATCGGCCGTTAGTGTCCAATTGGGAGACATTCCAACTACAGAGTGTGTGCCGTTCCGATAGTTTTCAGTTAAAGTCTATTACGATTCCTGAAGCACAAAATACTATGAGTTTTGAGAATTTTAAGAAAATCGCTGAATCAGAAGATTCAGAAAAATGGGTAGAGCTTCTTCCTTTTTTCTATTACCGACAAGAGATGATGGAGCAGGAAAGGTTTAGATCGTATATTCCTCTGATGCTGAGAGATGCATTGTTCTGAATGGAGCTGGTGGTGAATGTTGTCACAAAGAAAAGAGGTTTTTTCGAATTCTTCAGATGCGTAGATGTTCGTTAAGAACGGGATTGACTCAATTCGCTACGCGCAAGAAGAGTCAGAAATGTCATATGCGTTTTTGAGCGCTGTGACCCGAAGGGCGGAAGCCAGCGGATGTTCAGGTATCCGTGTCTGATCGATGCGTGTGATCAGAGCCGCCAGGGAAAGATTTTGAGCTGCAGCCATATTTTGCAAGACGGACCAGAATTCTTTTTCAAGCGCTATGCTCGTGGAGTGCCCTGATAGAACAAAGCTTTTCTTGATCAGATGGTGTTTCATGTGCCGTCCGTCTACTTCTGAAGAAGCTGCTGTGTGGCCCATTCTGCCGTTTCCGCCACAATGGGATCCGGATCACTTCGGAGCTTTGTTACAGGATCAATGAGATCCCGATTTCCGGAATTTCCTGCGGCAATCAGGGTATTGCGGACGAAACGGTTGCGTCCGATCCGTTTTATGGGGGATCCTGAAAACAGGTTTCGAAAGCCTGCATCGTCCAGAGAGAGAAGATCAGCCAAAGGAGGGGCCTTCAGATCGTCTCTGGCGGTCAGTTTCATGTGACGTGAAGCGGCTGCAAAGCGGTTCCATGGACAGACGGCAAGGCAGTCGTCACATCCGTAAATCCTGTTGCCCATTGCCTTGCGCAGATGGAGCGGAATAGGGCCTGAATGTTCGATGGTGAGATAGGAAATACAGCGCCTGGCATCCATCTGCCATGCAGAAGGAAACGCATCTGTCGGGCATGCGACAAGGCAGCGTGTGCAACTGCCACAACTCCCACCTGAGGGAGCTGAGGGTATGAGGTCAAGCGTTGTGAAGACCTCTCCCAGAAACATCCAGCTTCCGTGTTGTCGGGAAACCAGATTTGTATGTTTCCCCTGCCAGCCCAATCCAGCTTGTTCTGCCAGAGGTTTTTCCGAAACTGGTGCTGTGTCGACGAAAACCTTGACGCCTGCGTCTATTTTCCTTCGGCGTGCCTCAGCGATGACAAATTGCGCCAGATGCTTGAGCATACCCTTGATAAGGTCATGATAATCTCTGTTGCGGGCATAGACGGAGATATTGCCGCACTCCCGACGTGCGAGGGTGGCAAGCGGGTCATCTCCCGGAGCGTAGGATACGCCCAGAGAAATAACAGTTCTCACGTCCGGCCATAATTTCTGCGGCTGGGCCCGCTCTTCCATGCGTTCAGCCAGCCAGGACATTTCTCCATGCTTGCCAGCTTCTGTGAACGCCTGAAGTTTTGCATGAGTATCGGGTGGCAAGACAGCGGGAGAAAAACCGACACTGTCAAATCCCATTTCAAGGGCATGCTTCCGGATGCGGTCAGTCAGTGCTGTCTGAAGGCGTTTGGTTCGGTCATCAGAAGTCTGTGCGTCCATCATTATTTTTTATATTGATTGTACATGCCACGCAGAATGATGACGGAGCTGCATATCCCGATCAGCAGATAACCAACGGACAGAACGATGGCCACATTCGTATAATGTGGCAGAAAAAATGACAGACCTGCTGCAAAGACAAGGCCGGAGAGGGTTGCGATGAGAATATCGACGGGCATCAGGCAGTCACGCCTGTCGGGAGGGGGCGACCCGCGATGAAGGCCTCGACATTGTCGAGTGCGAGCATGCCCATATCGCTGCGTGTTTCAACAGTGCAGCTTCCGATATGAGGTGTTGCGAAGACATTCGGCAGGGACAGGAGTTCGGGATTTGGATGGGGTTCGTTGCGGAAAACATCCAGACCGGCGGCGGCCAATTGTCCCGATTTGAGCGCAGCGATCAAGGCGGTTTCATCAACCAGACGTCCGCGGGCGGCATTGATGAAAATTGCGCCTTTGGGGAGCTGCGAGAATGTTTCAGCATTCATCATGCTGTCTGTGCTGTCGCCGCCAGGAAGATGCAGGCTGAGAATATCGCAACGGGGCAGCATATCGTTCAGGTCCCGGACCCAGGATGCACCATATTCCAGATCTTCCGGCAGACGGCGTCTGTTGTTGTAAAGAACATTCATGTCAAAACCTCGGGCGCGACGGGCAACGCCTTGTCCAATGCGTCCCATGCCGACGATCCCGAGCGTTTTTCCAGTGACACGAAGGCCAAGAAGTTCATCCATCGCCAGAGAGCGTCCCCAGCCTTCACGGATGACCCGACTCATTTCGGTGACCCGTCGGGAAGCCCCCAGAATGAGCATCATGGTCAGATCCGCGTTGCAGTCCGTCAGAACATCGGGTGTGTTGCTGACCATGATCCCGCGCTCTGCAAGGGCTGCGACATCAAGGTGATCCAGACCAACACTGACGGTTGCGATCAGTTTTACACAAGAGGGGATCTGCGGAATCATATCCGCGAAAAGGGGGGTGGCATGAGTGAGCAGAATGGCGGACGCCCCGAACTCTTCGGCCAGTCGCAGGGCTTCAGCAGTCTGGAGGGGCTGCGATGGCGGCGGAGGGGCTTCGAAACATTCGGCAATCCGAGCTTCGACCATAGGGGGTAATTTCATGGTCCGGATGATTCGGGGGCGGGCGGGAAGTGGCGCGCTTGTTGTCATCGAAGCCTCGGTTCGTCATCAGAAGAAAGTGGGGTCTGATGTTGCACAGGCGGTCCTGTTGGGGAAAGGGCTTTGTCAAAACCGTCTGAGCAATATGACCGGAGATGAGGGGAAATTGATGAGGGGGAGAAAGTGGTGGAGCATCTGACGCCTGAAATGATGCTGACTGCCTATTCAATTGGCCTGTTTCCGATGGCACCCGATTCAGAGCGGGACGAGCTTGACTGGTATGATCCTGATCCACGTGGAATATTGCCGCTTGATGATTTCCACCTGCCACGTCGTTTGCGTCGGACAGTTCTGTCGGATCGCTTCACGGTCACGACGGATCAGGCATTTGAAGATGTCATGAAAGCCTGTGCAGCTCCGGCGTCGGGACGGGAGGAGACATGGATCAATGGCGGAATTTTGCGTCTCTTTGCTGAGCTGCATCGGATGGGATACGCGCACAGCGTTGAAGTCTGGCAGTCCGGGGTTCTGGTCGGTGGTCTCTATGGTGTTGCATTGGGGCGTGCCTTTTTCGGAGAAAGTATGTTCAGCCGTGTGACGGATGCTTCCAAAACGGCTCTGGTGCATCTTGTCGCACGGCTGCGTTTGTGGGGCTTCACAGTGCTGGATACGCAATTCGGAACCGAGCATCTTGCCCGCTTTGGTGGTGTAGAAATTCCTGCTGCATCCTATAAGGAAAAGCTCGCTTTGGCGGTATCTGCTCCGCGGTGCTGGCGGGGGATGGAGAATGAAAAGGAAGTCTGGAATGCGGAAATCCGCACTATGGGCACATGATTGCCTGTGTTTTTCCCATTGGTGTCTGTAAGCGACCGTAAATCGAGAATAGAGGATTGAAACGTTTGTTCAGAGGATATTTTCGAACCAGCAGGAAGCTCGCCCTTTCTGGCATGTGCATGCTCGGCCTGTTCTTGGGCAATCAGGCATATGCGGCAGAAAGTCATCCTCCATTGATGCCGGAGCATGACGCCAAGATCGTTTATGAAGTACAGCCGCAAGGTGCATCTGCGCCTCGCAAAATGACACTCTGGTTTGCGGCGGAAGGCGCCCGGATGCGGATTGATTCCGGCGATGGTGTGGCATCGACGATCATCGACCGTGGTCACGATGAAGTTCTGTTGGTGCTGCATCCCAAACGCATTGTCATGCGGCTGAACGGACGTCAGGGTGCTCGCAATCCTTTCATGCTTGATGCCGGGATGGATTATGCTCGTCAGGGTGAACAGAAAATCGCGGGCCTGACCTGCACGGACTGGCAGGTTACGACGCCCAAAGGGCAGGCGCAGGTCTGTGTGACTTCCGATGGCCTTGTTCTGAGCCAGAAGGGCGTGGATGCGGATGGCATCACAGGCGAAATGAAGGCGGAAAGCGTGAGTTTTGATCCGATCGCCGACAGCGAATTTGGCATTCCTGCAGGATATAGTGTGATCGAACGTCCTTCTCATGCACCGACTGCAGGACCGACGGGCGGGCAGGGGTCTGCCGGGCAGGACCAGCTACCCGGGCAGAAAAGTGTCACGATGGGCTCAGGCGAATCACAATGACATCCCGTAGGAAGTCAGCTTTGGCGCTGATGATTGTCCTTTCTGTCGCATCCACGCAGTCTCTGGCTGCTGACATACCGGATGCCCCTTTTGTCACACCGTCTGTTGATGTGGATGTGACCTATGACAGTCCTTCCGGTCCTGGAGGGCAGGTGGCCCAACTTCGGACGCGGTGGCAGACAGCAGGACTGCAACGTCGTGATGATCCCGGGAATTCAGTCGTTTATATGGTGACGTCATGGCGCACACATACTTTGACGGTTGTCGACACGGCGCGACATCTCAAGACAGTGATGCCTGCACCGGGTGATGACATTGCCTTGCCCGGGCATAAAGCTGAGGGGAAATTCTTGCGGCTCGGTCAGGAAAATGTGGCGGGAGAGGTGTGTGATTTGTGGCAGGCCACGGATCAGGATGGGCAGGACAGCGAAGTCTGCTACACATCTGATGGTATCCTCCTAAAAGCTCTTCAGGGTGGAAGGGTCGTGATTCAGGCAACCCATGTTGTGCGTGCGCCGCAGGCGGATTCCCTCTTCCTGATCCCGAGTGATTATGCCAGTAAATCGGCCGCCGGAAACGGAAAACGCTGATCCGTCTGTTCACATCTCAAAACGTGCGGTTAAAGCATCCGTGTGAATTGTGGTCACAACCCTGGAGCGCTCCTGATTGAATCTCGCCCGGCCATTTATCATGCGCCCAGTCGCGACGACCTTGATGGCGATAGCTCTGGTTGTGGCTGGACTGTTGTCATTACGACAGATGCCGGTGGCAGACCTGCCGGATATTTCAGTTCCGGTCATCTATGTGATCGCAACACAGCCGGGAAGTTCACCACAGCAGTTGGCCACAGCCGTTACGACGCCTTTGGAACGGCGGCTTGGACGGATTGCAGGTCTGACACGCATAACGTCAGATACGACAGACACCAGTTCATTCATCCTGCTGTTTTTCGATGATGATCGGAATATCGATGGAGCCGCGCGTGATGTGCAGGCGGCGCTTCAGGCCGCCCGTGCGGATATGCCTTCCACCCTGATTGATACGCCACAATATTATAAGGCCAATCCATCGGACAATCCGGTGATTCTGGCCTCTCTGACATCCGATACCCGTCCAATGACGCAACTGCGTGATTTCGCCCAGACCCGTTTGCGGGCGGCTCTGGCTGGGATCAAAGGGGTTGGTTGGGTGGAGTTGGCTGGCACTGACAGCCCGGCTGTGCGTGTCGATCTCAATCCTCTGATGCTGTATAAATATGGGATCGGGTTTGAAGATATTCGCTCGGCACTGGCGTCGGCCAATGCAAACACACCGAAGGGATTCATTGAGTCCGGAGGACGGCGCTTCACTCTGGCCACGAACGATCAGGCCCGAACGGCCGCAGCTTATCAGGATCTGATCGTTGCATGGCGCAATGGCCGCCCCGTTCATCTGACGGATGTTGCCGAAATTTCGAATGGTCCACAGAATGAGCGTCAGGCCGCGTGGTTGAATGACAAGCCTGCGATTGTAGCGATTATTCGGGCCCAGCCCGGTGCGAATGTTGTTCAGGTTACCAATCGGATAAAATCAGGCCTCGCATTCCTCAAGAATGCATTGCCGCGAGACGTCACGTTGACCCTGACGAATGATATGTCGAAGTCCATCCGTGCTGCGCTGTTCGACACGGCCCTGACGCTGGTCATCGCTGTCGCATTGGTGATTGTTGTTGTTCTGGCATTTCTGAGGTCATGGCGATCAACCGTGATTCCGGCCATTACAGTTCCAGTCTCTCTCGCCGGTTCGATTGCCGTTATGCATGGTCTGGGATTTTCACTCGACACACTGTCCCTTATGGCGCTGACGATTGCCACAGGCTTTGTCGTTGATGATGCGATTGTCGTTGTTGAAAATATTGCGCGACATATGGAAGCGGGCATGCCTCGCAAGGAAGCCTCAATTCTGGGTGCAGGTGAAATTTCCTTTACCGTTATTTCGATAACAGTCTCTCTTGTTGCCGTCTTTTTACCCATGCTGCTTCTTGGTGGAACGGCGGGGAAAATCTTCTTTGAATTTGCCATGACACTGGCAACGGCGGTGAGTGTTTCATTGCTTTTGTCTCTCTCCCTGACCCCGATGATGTGTGCCCATCTTCTGGAGGTCCACGATGATGCTGCCGTTCATAAAAACGGCCTTGCCGGATATATTCATCGTGTCTTCGACGGTATTGAATATGGTCTTAAGCAATTAATAGCTTTTTATACGCGGACCCTGACGGTTTCTCTTCGGCATCCATGGCTGGTTCTTTCGACATTGCCACTGAGTCTGATCATGACTGTGATGGTCGTGGTGGTGATGCCAAAAACGATTTTCCCTGCAGAAGATATTTCTCTCATTTCTGCTTTTCTGAGTGCAGATCAGACCAGTTCGTTCACGTCCGTTTCCGGCAAGACCAAGCAGGTGATCAACGCCATGGGTGTTGACCCTGATGTATTGACGACAATCGCTTTCACGGGAGGAGACGCCGCCAATGAAGGGCAGGCATTCGCGGAACTGAAAGCAAAGGCAAAGCGGACTTCGACACCGGAGCAGGTGGCCAAGCGCATTCAGGATCGATTGCAGAATGTAGCCGGGCTTGAGGCGCATGTTTCCAATCCGGGTGATGTGAATGGCGGGGGAGGCCGTCAACATCGCGGCAATTACAGTTATATTTTCAGCAGCGAAAACGCGGATGATATCTATGACTGGGTGCCAAGACTGGCTGAATCCTTAAAGGCAGATCATAATCTTTCTGATGTCGGCACGCAGGTTTCCGGTCTTGGTGCGGCGATTCACGTCGGGATACAGCGTGATGTAGCAGCGCGTTACCAGATCACACCGCAGTTGATTGGCAATACGCTGAATGACGCCTATGGCCAGCGCATTGCCTCACGAATTTCAACATCTCTTGCGTCTTATTACGTGGTGATGGAGGTCGCGAAGCAATTCCGGCAGAGCCCGATTCAGTTGGAGCAGGCATGGGTTTCCACGGCGGGGGGCAGCGCTGAAGGCGGCACTGTCTCCAATACTATTCGTGTGAAACAGGCGGGTACTACGGTTACGACAGAAGAGCAGGATCTCAGTCTGCAGTCCTTCCAGAACCAGATTGCGAACCGTCTTGCCGGAGGCAATGGTGCCTCAAATGGCTCCGCCGTTTCTTCATCAGTGGAAACGATGGTGCCTCTCGTCAATGTTGCCAGCATGACGCGGCAACCAACTCCGATCACGGTCAGTCATGATGCGGGTTTTGTCTCGGGCGCGATTTCGTTCAACCTGCCTCAGGGAAAAGGACTGGACGAGGCAGAGGCGGCGATCAGGCAGAAAATGATCAAACTGGATGTGCCATCCTCATTGCATGGTGGTTTCACCGGTCAGGCTGCCGATTTCAAGAAGTCTATGATCAACGAACTTCTGGTTCTGCTGGCTGCGCTTGTGACGATGTATGTCACGCTGGGAATCCTTTACGAAAGTTACATACACCCCCTGACAATTCTTTCGACACTGCCTTCTGCCGCGATTGGTGCTGTCTTCACGCTTTGGCTGACGGGGCAGTCCTTTTCCCTGATCGCCATGATCGGCGTCATTCTTCTGATTGGCATTGTGAAGAAAAATGCCATTCTGATGATAGATTTTGCCCTACATGCTGAACGTGAATATGGAATGAGCCCGCAGGAAGCTATTTATACGGCCTGCCTGACACGTTTCAGACCGATCCTGATGACGTCTCTGGCCGCTGCATTTGGCGCTGTCCCACTTATTATCGGGAATGGCTACGGAGCAGAGTTGCGTCGCCCACTGGGAATTTCGGTTGTCGGAGGGCTGGCGATGAGCCAGTTGTTAACCTTGTATTCAACGCCAGCTGTATATTTGCTGATGGAACGGATGTCTGCGCGGACGCGTCGCTTTGCAGGTCGCTGGAGTAGGCGAAAGGTGGGCGCCAGAGCATCAGATCCTGCATAAAGGACTGATGCCGGCTTTTGTTTTTGCTGACCCTCGATAAAGGAGGATCAGCGTTTCTTGATTATTGTTGCATCAGAGCCAGAACTTCTGCCGCTGATGGGGCGGCTTCTCCGGCTCCTTTCCGTGTTGTCGCAAGAGCGCCACAGGCAGCAGCATAGCGAACAGATTCTCTGAGCGGAAAACCGGAATGTAAAGCATGAGCCAGTCCGCCGTTGAAGCAGTCTCCGGCGGCGACGCTGTCGATGCTGATCACTGGAAATGGTGGAATGAAACCACTTTCCGTTTCTGATTGGTAATACACTCCGTCAGCGCCAAGTTTAACGATTGCAACTTCCGGACCTCGGGCACGTAGACAGTTCGCGGCTTCGACTGCTGATGCCTGATCATGCGGATGTACACCAGTGAGTGCCTTGGCTTCTGTCGAGTTGGGCGTGATAATTCCGGTATGTTGTAAAAGTCTGTCAGTCAGGCCTGTTACAGGAACAGGTGCCGGATCAAGAATGACGGTACAACCTTTCTGTTTTGCTGTGCATGCCGCATTTTCCACTGCTTCCGCAGGCAATTCCATCTGAAGCAGAAGAATATCGTTGCTGGTCATGGAGCGAGCAACCTGTTCGGCTTCAGCCACAGTCATCGTGGCATTGGCTCCGGATATGACCGTGATTGTATTTTCCGCATTGGCATCAATGCTGATGAACGCAAGGCCAGTCGAGGTCGTATTGGATATTCTGATTGTATCGGTGTTGATATTTTCTTTCCTGAGGAAATCGAGAGCCATTTCCCCGAAGCTGTCCTTGCCAATAACGCTGTAAAATCGGACAGGGGAGCCGAGGCGACGCGAGGCAATGGCCTGATTTGCGCCTTTTCCACCCATTGAAAAACGGGCCGATCCTGCAAAAACAGTCTCTCCAGGCCGAGGAAGATGTTCTGGATGCGTGACAATATCTATATTCGTGCTTCCGAATACGACAACTGATCCTGTAAGTTCTGACATGGTTACCTTTCATAAATATTTTCAGTGAGGTATTGCAGAAAAAATCGTGGTTGATTATTTGTGCAGCAGAAGTTCCAAGTCTTCTATTGGTGGATGATGTCCTTCAGTCCCGTATTTCGTTCAATTTTTGAAGGAGCCTAGTTCTATGTCAGAGAATAATAACTCAGCTGTACTGCTGGATCTTACAGCGCAGATTGTCGCAGCTCATATTTCCAATAATTCCTTTCAGTCTGAAGCCCTTCCGGCTCTGATCCGCGATGTTTATGCGGCCCTTGAAAACGCAGGGCAGGTTGCCCCGGAGCCGGAGAAACTGCAACCGGCAGTTCCGGTCAAGAGATCTGTTTTCCCGGATTACATTATCTGCCTGGAAGACGGCAAAAAGCTGAAGATGCTGAAGCGCCATCTTCAGAGCGCTTATGGCATGACGCCTGAGCAGTATCGTGAGCGCTGGGGCCTGCCGTCCGATTATCCGATGGTTGCGCCGAACTATGCCGAGCGTCGTTCCACGCTTGCGCGTGAAATTGGTCTGGGCCGCAAGATCAGTGCTTCTACTTCAGGAGAGAGCGAATCAGCAGGCCGCAAGCGTGGCCGTAAAGCTGCGACGGCTTCCTGAGAATAAATCTCTCTCGTCTGTTCCGGTTTTTTATTGTATCTGTTCCCAATGATAGCTGGTGAACAGATCAATATCACGGAACTGATGCGGCGACGTTTGAAACGGCGGCTTATGCTCATGAGAGCAGGAGCTGCCGTTTTTTTTGTGCTCTCATGCATTATCGCAGCCCGGCATTTTTCCGGCGGTGAGCACGACAGGCATCTGGTGCTGCTAAAGATTCACGGAACAATTGCTTCCGATGTGTCGCTCCAGACACGTGCCCTGGCAAAGGCACAGACCGATCCCCTGGTGGCAGGTCTGATTCTGGATGTTGATAGTCCAGGAGGAGCAGTCGCCGGAGGAGAAGCTCTGCATGACGCTGTCGAGCGCTTTGAGGAGGCAAAACCTGTTGTGGTGACAATGGGAGGCATGGCAGCTTCGGCTGGGTATATGATTTCTGTGCCCGCACGTCGTATTTTTGCTTCACGAAGCACGTTGACGGGTTCGATTGGCGTCATGCTGCAATCGCCTGATATTTCCGGGCTTCTGGGAAAGCTGGGGATCTCCGTCGATCTTCTGGTGTCGGGTCCATTGAAAGCTCAGCCTTCGCTGGTTCAGTCCCTGTCTCCGGCTGGTCGGGAAATGCTTCAGGGAATTGTCAGTGATCTTTACGATCAATTCATTACAATGGTATCTGATGGTCGGCATATGCCGATTGAGGCTGTCAGGAAACTGGCAGATGGACGGCCTTATACTGGCGCGCAGGCATTAAAACTGGGGCTGGTCGATCAGATTGGTGATAGTGATGATGCAAGGAAGTGGTTATTAAAGGCAGGTAGTCTTCCTGAACAAACAAGAGTAGAAGAAATTGGAGGTGTTGTTCGCCCGATAGGACTTGTTCCCAGAATTATATATTTTCTTACGGGGAACAATTCGCAAGGGAGTGTGTTGTCCTTTTTGCCGCAAGCGATCAGCGCTGTTGACGGAACTGTTTCGATTTGGGAACCTTGAAATATCACAGGGAAGAGGGGCGACAATGACCAGATCAGAACTGGTAATCAGGGTGATGGAAGCCAATCCACACCTTCAGATAAAAGATGCCGAACTGATTGTGCATACCATTCTTGATGAAATATCTGAGGCATTGGCGCGCGGTGGTCGTGTTGAATTGCGTGGATTTGGCGCCTTTACAGTCAAGCAGAGAGAAGCGCGTGCCGGAAGAAACCCGCGGACGGGTCAGTCCGTGCAGGTTGACAGTAAATCGGTTCCATTTTTCCGTGTTGGAAAGGAGCTGAGAGAAAGAATTAATAAAGAAAATTGTGAAGAATGATAACAGGCAGTTTTCTTTGAGGGCTGAACTTTAAGAATTTTTTATTATATTTTTATATATCTACACAGTGTTTGTTTCAGATGTGGATGATTGCTTTTCCCTGATTGCCCCAATCTCCCCGTTTCCAGAGTCTGTCCCGGAATTGCAATATCCAACCGTCACGGGATAAGAGGATTGCGATATAGTTTCGGGGAATAGTCAGTGCAAAAACATGATGCTGTAAGGCATTTCGAGGCAAGCGCAGGGGGCGGGGTGGCCAAGCCGACGATCGTTCCTGTTATTCTGTCCGGGGGCTCAGGCACGCGCCTTTGGCCAATGTCTCGCGCAAGCTATCCCAAGCAACTCTGGCCCTTACTGAGCCAGTATTCACTCCTGCAGGAAACTGCGATGCGGGCTCAAGGCGTCTCCGCCGAGAAGCCGGTTATTGTCTGCAATGAAGACCATCGTTTTCTGATCGCAGAACAATTGCGGGAAGCAGGCATCGAAGATGCCAGAATCCTGCTTGAGCCCGTTGGGCGCAATTCTGCACCGGCAATCGCTGCGGCTGCGCTGCTGGTTGCAGAGACAGACCCGAATGCCATACTTTGGCTGATGGCGGCAGATGCCGCGATCACCCGGCCAGAGGCTCTTTCCGAGGCATTGGAAAGAGCTTCAGCAGGTGCTCAAGCCGGCTATATCATGACATTTGGAATGAAGCCGACGCACCCTGAAACGGGATATGGTTATATCGAGGTCGGTGGCTCTGTGGATGGTATTCCGGGGGTCAATCATGTTCAGGCCTTTCGTGAAAAACCGGACAGGGTAACAGCTGAGCGTTTTCTTCAGGAGGGAGGATATCTCTGGAATTCCGGGATGTTCGTTTTCCGCGTTGATGTGCTTCTGGCCGAAATGGAGAAATATGCTCCGGAGGTGATCGCGTCTGTCAGGGAATCTGTTGCAGCCAGAACCGGTGATCTGTTTTTTGAGCGTCTGGGCAAGGAAGAATTTGCATCCGCGCCCGATATTTCGATTGATTATGCTCTTGCCGAGCGTAGTAGTCGCGTCGCGGTTGTTCCTGCAGATCTCGGATGGTCCGACGTTGGAAGTTGGGATGCTCTGTGGGACATCAGCCCAAAAGACAGTTCCGGGAATGTGGCTATTGGCGATGTTCTTCTGGAAGACGCCAAAGGTTGCTATGTTCGCTCAGATAAACGTCTGACGGCCGTTGCAGGAATTGAGGGAGCTGTGGTTGTTGTCACCGAAGACGCGGTTTTGGTGACGCATCGTGATCGGGCACAGGACATCAAGAAAATCGTTGATCGCCTGAAACGCGAAAAACGCCCTGAAGCAGCATTGCATAATCGCTGCTATCGTCCCTGGGGTTTTTACGAAAGCCTGATTTCGGGTGAACGTTTTCAGGTCAAGCGTATCGTCGTCTCGCCCGGAGGGAAGCTGTCCCTGCAGAAACATTATCATCGTGCGGAACATTGGATTGTCGTTGGCGGTTCAGCTTTGGTGACACGCGATACAGAGCAGCATCTCGTTCAAGAAAATGAGAGCATTTACCTTCCGCTGGGAAGCATGCACCGTCTAGAAAATCCTGGAAAAATTCCTTTGACACTTATTGAAGTGCAGACCGGCGCATATCTCGGAGAGGATGATATTGTGCGCGTGGAAGATACTTATAATCGGGTTTGAAGCTGCGGCAGGAAAGATCTGACTTCAGCGATCTGAAGTCAGATTTTCTTTTTTCATTTCAAGTTCGAGCCACTGCTCTTCAGACTCTGTCAGCTTTTCTTCAGCTTCGGTCAGAGAAGAAGTCAGTTGGGTAAAGCGTTCCGGATTTTTGCTATATAAAGTCGGATCAGCAAGATCTGTCCGAAGTTTCTCTATCTTGCGCTCAAGTGCAGCGATCTCTCCCGGAAGACGTTCCAGGGCAAGTTGGTCTTTATAGGTCAGTTTTTTCTGAGGGTGCTTGCCGGACGCGCTCGAACCTTTGTGCGCAGAGTTAACCGGCGCGGGCTGTTCTGCTGCTGTTATGACAAATGCTCCTCGCAGAGCCAGCATATCGCTGTAACCCCCAGCATATTCAGTCCAGCGACCATCCCCCTCCGCGACCAGAACAGATGTCGCGACACGATCAAGAAAATCACGATCATGACTGACAACGATGACCGTGCCTTCATAGGCGGCGATCATGTCCTGCAGCAGGTCCAGCGTTTCTATATCAAGATCGTTGGTTGGTTCATCAAGGATCAGAAGATTGGAGGGGCGAGCCAGAGCACAGGCAAGCATCAGACGTCCGCGTTCGCCGCCGGAAAGGGCGCTGACTGGTGTGCGCGCCTGCTCGGGAAGAAACAGGAAGTCCTTCATATAGCCAATGACATGGCGTTTTTCAGATCCCACCTGAACCATATCACCGCTTCCACCGGTCAAGGTGTCCGAAAGCGTCATATTGGGATTCAGCGTCTGACGAAGCTGATCAAGGGTCACCATGCTGAGGGACGCTCCCACAGTCACGTTGCCGCTGTCGGGTTGGTCCGTTCCGGTCAAAATACGGAGCAGGGTGGTTTTTCCGGCACCATTGGGGCCAATGATTCCCAGTCGGTCGCCTCTTAAAACCCGGAGGTCGAGGTCACTGACGATCGTGCGATCACCCCATGATTTGCTGACTTTTTCCGCAACACTAACCAGTTTTCCAGACAAACCCGCATGATGGGATGTCATGCTCACTGTGCCCTGCGGTTTTACAGCCTCCTTGCGTGTCGCGCGTAAGGCCGCAAGTTCCGCAACGCGGCGGACATTGCGTTTGCGACGTGCCGTAACGCCATAACGCATCCAGTCTTCTTCACGGGCTATCTGGCGTTCCAGCTTGTGTGCATCGCGTTCTTCCTGCTCCAGAAGATCTTCGCGCCATGCCTCAAATTTGGAGAATCCTTGATCCAGACGTCGACTGGTGCCTCTGTCCAGCCACACAACGCTTTTCGTGACGGTTTCCAGAAGGCGTCGATCATGGCTGATGAGAACTGTTGCTGTGCGTAATGAAAGCAGTTCTTTTTCCAGCCATTCGATTGTCGGCATATCGAGGTGGTTGGTCGGTTCGTCCAGAAGAAGAATATCAGGTTCGGAGGCAAGGGCGCGCGCGATGGCGCAACGGCGTGCTTCACCTCCCGAAAGATGGCCAGGATTTTCGCTTCCATTGAGGGAAAGAGCCTCAAGCATAGCTATGGCACGCCAGTCCTGCGTCGGATCCGTCAATCCGGCAATGACGTAGTCCAGTGTAGTATCATAGCCTGAAAGATCGGGTTCCTGAGGAAGATAGCGCAGGGAACAGCCGGGCTGAAGGAAACGGGTTCCTGAATCGGCCTGCAATTCTCCCGCGGCAATGCGGAGAAGGGTCGATTTGCCGGAGCCGTTGCGTCCGACGAGACAGAGGCGCTCACCCGGTGAGACAGAGAAACCTGCTCCATCGAGTAGAGGTTTGCCTCCCAGTGTGAGGGAAATATCCTGAAGTGCGAGAACCGGCGGTATCATGCGCGGACACTGTGTCTGCTGTCTTCAGGAAGCAAGGGGGCAAGCGTAAAAATTCTATCGGCAACAGGCGATAGTGATAAAAAATATCAGGGAATGGGGATCTGACCGGCGGTGCTGGCCTGCCAGGCTGCTATAGCCAACGCCACCGGGTCAAAGGGCTTTGTGATCACGAAGGCTGGCTCGATCTGTTCCCCGGTGAGCAGGGATTCCGGATAAGCTGTTACGAAAATGACTGGAGCATTCGAGTTTTCCAGAATTTCGTTCACTGCGCGGATACCATTTCCGTTGTTTCCAAGGTTGATATCGGCCAGTATCAAACCCGGAGGAGAGATCCGCGCCATGGAAATCGCTTCTTCCTGCGTATGTGCGACACCTGTGACAGTGTGCCCGCATTGCAGCATCTGATCTTCGATATCCATGGCGATGATGGGTTCGTCCTCAATGATCAGAACAGATGTTCCAGAAGCTGATTTGAGCTTTTTTTCAGCCCGTTTCAGACGCTCCGTTACCTCGCCCTCACTGATGTCGAAGATATGCGGTGCGTCATTCAGGCTGACATCCTCCAGAATGGTCAGCAACAGAATGCAGCGATCTGTCAGATCGGATACGCATGCTCCTGTGGCGGAAGCATCGGCCGCAACACGTTTTGATATCGCGCTGTAAAGTTGGTTGCGGGGAGAGAGGTCGCTCTTATGATCAAGGCTGATATCGCGGAAACTTTGAGCGACCAGCATATCACCGCCACTTTGACTGCCGGTCAGCGCGCGTGCGTAGCGCCGTGCATAGGGAAGAGCCTTGATGAGTGAAGCATGCGGCGATTCAGCCATTGGATTTCTTCCCATTCGCCTTGAACACAATATGGACGGACCTTGTTACGATGCCATGACAAGAGGTTTTTCGGGAAGAGCAATGAGGGGAACGAAGGTGTCTTGACAGGAAAAAATGTATCTTCAGACGCATTCCATTGCGGCATTGTTGCTATTTTGCCCGAATTGAGGGCGTTTGCGAGGTACTTGGCCTGCAATCGGGTCCGTGCAGATGATCTGGTTCAAGATGCCGTGATGCGTGCACTGTCCGCCCGATCCCAGTTTGTTCCCGGGACATCTCTGAAAGCATGGGTATTTACAATTCTGCGCAACCTTTTCTTCGAACAGGAGCGACGGCGAAGGCGCGAGAAAAAAATTCTCGAAGATGAATTTATGCAGGATGCAGTCGTGCAGGACATGACTGGGAGAGAGAATCTCAAGGATCTGGAGCGTTTCCTTGGGAAGTTGCCGGATCTTGCGCGAGAGTCCCTTATACTTGTCGCCGCCTATGGCATGAGTCATGAGGAAATTGCGCAGATCAGTGGCGTCACTGTGGGAACGATAAAGGCGCGGGTTTCCAGAGCGCGCTCTCTGCTGAAGACACTCATGGATGCGGCCATCGACCATGATGCTTTCTGACATATGTTATTCGTAGATGTGATGAATTCTGTCGTTTTATGACAAATTGATGCTCCAGCGGATTTTTTTGGTGAAAATGATCTCTTAAAGCAACCTTTTGCGTGTGTTGTTCATTGATGGCGTAAACATAAAAGGAAGCATCAATGAGCGAGGCATTCCATTCACAGATTATCGCCATTCTTCCGCGTCTGCGCGTTCAGGCTCTTGCGCTGACCCGAAACCGTTCTGCCGCGGAGGATCTTGTTCAGGATGCTGTCTGCAATGCCCTGTCCGCAAAGGATAGTTTTATTGAAGGAACGAATTTTTCTGCATGGATGCATCGTATTCTCAGAAATCGTTTCATTTCGGATCTTCGGCGTCGTAAAATAACCAGTGGTCTGGATGATGTGCCACCCAATTTTCTGGCTACGATCGAAAACCATGAAGATCGTCTCGCCCTGAAAGATCTGGCGTTTGCTCTTGACCTGCTTGCTGAAGATCAGCGAGAGGCTCTGATTTTGGTGGTCTTGCACGGAATGAGTTATCAGGAACTGGCTGAAGCGACAGATTGCGCGGTTGGAACCGCCAAGAGTCGTGTTTTCCGTGCCAGAAAACATCTTATGTCCTGGATGAATGATGAGTTGCCTGAAAATAATCGCCTGCGTTTGAAGGCGGGCAATTTGAAAGGAAATCTGGAAATTCTGCAATATGGGCACGCTTGTGGAGACGCGGCATATGCCTCTGTCTAAAACTATTTTTTCGACTGATCTGGAAAGTTTTTCAAGGGAAAGGGATAATGCGGTCGTTGCATGGTCATTGCATATGGGAGCTTTGCCAGTTTCGGAGCCGCTGAAGATGGAGAAGAAGGAGAAAAAATCTGAAATAAAGCAGGACAACATGAAAAAAGCAGATGTCGCTTTTGAATTGTGGCTCAAAAAAGGATTGCATCAGCTTTTTGATGATGTGGCCAACGAACCAGTTCCACAGGAGCTGCTCGATCTGATCGAACGCGATCGGAACACATAAACCGTGTCACGCCATTTTTTTACAGGTTGCAATCAGGTGAGCAGAAAAATCTCTGTCACCAGCACTGCTGCAATGTGGTTCTGATTTGGCACGAAGACCCCTGCACATGGTGTGGGCCCGGACGTGGCGTCGATATATCGATTCCGTTTCGTCCCGAATGGCTTTCATCGTTGTATGTTCAGTTTTTCCGGCTGTTGTTCTCTGTGCCGTCCTGTTGTGGGGACGGATAAATCAGCCGGATGGAGCAACGACACTCCGTCTGTCGGAAATTTCCTACTTCATCCAGATTCGACTTGAACGAGCTTCCGAGCGAGTCATAACCATTCTGGAAACACTGTCTGCGTTGGGGGAGGATGCGGGCTCATTGCAGAAAGATAAAATGATTGTCGAACGACTGACGGGCAATCATTTTTGTTTTATCGGGCATGTTACAAAAGACAGGCATGTTGTTGAATATGCAGGTGGGAGTAGCTCTGACACGGATGCATCATTCCAGTGCAGTAAGGTCGCGCATAGCGTAAGCGCTTCTGCTTCCACGGAATTCATGTCTGCGGTTACAGAAAACCGGATTCCATATCTCGCTGTTTACGTTCCTGATCCAAAAGGGAAAAACGGCGTGACCGCAGGAGGCATGGTTGCGGTTTTGCCTCTTCAGGCCATTCTCCTGCCTTTTTTGTCTCCTGAATCTGCCACGGCTTCTGACGGGCAAATCAGGAAACAGGCCGAGGATTCCCGGGTTTGGCTTCTGCCCGATAAAGCTATTTCTGTCCCTCTGTGTCTGGAGTGCGGATGGCATGTTCCGGAAGCCGTTCATCGTCGGATATCTTCTGGCTGGAAGTCGAGTCAGAAACAGGGTGTTTCCTCGGCTTTCGAAGCAGACGGCTTTGGATGGCAAATTATATATGTTCCGAACGTCGGTGACCTTCTTATCGCTCGTCCCCTGATTTCCAAGAAAATTTCCGCAGGCTTTTTTGTCGGTCTGTGGATCCTTGCCGTTTTCACCATCATGACCGGCGCCTTGGCCGGGGTTGTCATTGCCGCGCAATGGCTGGTGCTGCAACCCCTTCGGCGTCTGAGGGCTGCTACACGCATCTGGGCGAAAACCGGATCTTTTTCCATCTCACGCAAGGGAATGCCCCTTGAATTCAGGCAGTTCTCGTGGGCTTTCCAGCTTGCGACGACAAGGCTCGTTCGACAGGATTTTGAACTGCAGAAATCGTTGCTCAGACAGGCAGCGCTGCTGAACGAAGCGCATCATCGCGTCAAAAACAATCTCCAGATCATCACCTCACTGCTCAATCTTCAGAGTAATCGCATCCTGGACCCGGAGGCGCACAGAGAAGTTGTTCTTGCGCGAGATCGTGTGCAGGCTCTTTCAACCCTGCATCGTCATCTGCGTAGTGATGAGCAGATAGAGACCTTTCACGTCAGAATGTTCATTGTAGAGTTGGTGACGCAACTGATTGATGAAGGCGCGAAGGGGCGGATTGCTTTTCATGCGGATATTGTCGACCTGGAACTCTCCTTCGATCAGGCTGTTCCTCTTGCCCTGACTCTGGCCGAGATTGTGGCCAATTCGGTGAAGCAGGGATTTTCTGGCGATCGGAAGGGTTGGATCAGGGTTTCTTTTTCATCATGGAGGAAGCGTGCTCTTCTGGTGATTGAAGATAATGGTCTGGTGGCGATGAGTGGTGATGGCGCCAATGGACGTGGACTTCAGACGAATCTTTTGCTGGGTCTGGCGCGCCAGATGGGGGCGACTTTCAAATGTGGCCCGGGGTCAGAAGGTGGATTGCGCTACGTTTTCGAAGGTATCGCCGTGTGGTCGCCTGTCAGCGTGGAGTTTTGCTCCGAATAGGCATGTTATCTGTTTCATGCATTGCTCGGTTCTGCTCAAGCAGGCATGTAGTGCCTGTTTCAGATCACAGCTTCGGGCTATAGGGCTCCCATGAGCAAAGACAAGGCGGCATTGCGTTCCTGGACGAAGGCGCAGATAAAAATCGGACGGCGTGCAGCTGGCCCCGTAATTGTGCTTTCGGTTTTGTCCGCACTTTCCGGAGCGGGACAAATGTGGTGCATGGCCAGAGTGCTGGCACCCATCCTGCTTTCTTCAGTCACCGATGCTGTTTCTGATACCGGCGGTCTTCCGAGTTTTATTGCCGGTTTTGGACTGTTCTCCCTGTTGCGGATCGCAACCTCCGCAGGTGCAGATATGCTGGCGGCGCAGGCGGGTGATCGTGCCCGGAGACGCCTTCGGACAGATATCCTCCACCGCGTTTCCCATCATGGGCCGTCTTTACTCAGACGTATGCATAGTGGCGCATTGACGACCTTGATCGTCGATCGGGTTGAAGCTGCGGACGGTTTTTTTGCGCGATTTATTCCGGCTTCAACTCTCTGGCTGCTGATCCCAGCCATTCTTCTTGTTCCGATCGCGTTGTTGCAGGGACACAGCGCTTTCATTCTGCTGTGTTGTGGGCTGAGTGTTCCCGTCTGTCAGGCCGTTTTCGGGATCGGGGCTGCTGTTGCGTCCAGAAATCAGTTTCTGGCGATGACACGTTTGCAGGCGCGCTTTCTCGATCGTATTCGCGGCATTGCCACTATCGTTTTATCCGGTCGCGCCGAGGATGAAGCCAAAAAGCTGGAGCAGGCGGCATCGGATCTGCGTCAACGCACGATGAAAGTGTTGCGGGTCGCTTTCCTTTCTTCTGCTTCCATTGATTGCGCGATGGTGGTGGCGCTGATTCTGGTGGCAGTGACAGATGGACGTCTTGCTCTGCATATGAATGCAGAATTGCAGGCCCATTCAATTTCATCGGTCGAATTTCTGACGTTCGCAACCAGCGCACTCTTTGTTCTGCTGATGGTGCCAGAGTTCTTCGCTCCGTTCCGCAGTCTTGCGCTTGTTTATCAGGAGCGGGCGCATGCTCAGGGTTTGGCAGCCGCGATGCTGGAGTTGCCTGAACTGCCCGTTCAGGAACATTCCGGACATTCCATGACGGCTGGTAACGGAGGCGTTTCCGTTGCGTTTGAGCATGTTGGTTTTACCTGGGACCCCGCACGCGGTCAGGTGCTTCACGATGTCAGTTTTTCTGTTCCGGCAGGGGGTTCCGTTATTCTTTCGGGAGTATCGGGATCTGGTAAATCGACCATCATGGAGTTGCTCCTGAATTTCGTACAGCCTGAATGTGGGCGGATTGCGATCGGGGGAACGGATCTGCAGGAACTGGATCCGGACAGTTGGACGGGCATGGTTTCATGGATCGGACAGAGACCGACCCTGTTTGCCGGAACCCTGCGGCAGAATATTTTGTTCGCGCATCCGACTGCGACGGAAAAGCAGTTGATGGAGGCCGTGCAGGCCGCTTCTATCGATAAATTTTTATCCGTCCTGCCTCAGGGGCTTGATACATTGATCGGGGAGGGCGGGTTCGGTCTCTCCGGCGGGCAGGCTCAACGTGTGGCGATCGCGCGTGCATGGCTCAAGAATGCTCCGCTACTGCTTCTGGATGAGCCGACAGCGCATCTGGATCCGGAAACGGAATCCGAAATATTTGAGAGTTTGAGCCGTCTTGCGGAGCATCGCACGCTCATTATGGCGACACATTCGATGACGACACAGCGAATCAGAGGACAACGCATAGAGCTGTCGAACGGACGGGTGCAGGCCCATCGGGGGGCAGCATGAGCATGAACCGGATTGAGACGGATCACCCGTTGACAGACCGTCAGGCAATCGGCCGCATTCTTCTGGTCTGGAGGAAGCGTGCTCCTGCTTTGATGTTCGGTGTTCTCTTGGCTGTTGTAGCGCTTTTATGCGGTCTGGCCCTGATGAGAGGCGCCGGTTTGCGGCTCGCCGGGGCGACTGTCGGGCTCGTCGTTGCAGGTTCTTCTGTCTTGGGAGTGCTCGGTGGCCTGAGAGTGTTTTTCCGTTATGCCGAGCGCCTGTTTGCGCATGGGGCCATGTTTCGTGCACTTGCGGATCTCAGGGTCTGGTTCTTCCGGCGATTGGCCAAAGGCTCAGCTGCGGGACTTGGATTCCGACGTTCAGGGGAGCTGTTGTCACGCCTTGTAAGTGATGTGGAAGCGCTGGACGGACTCTATCTGCGTGTTCTTCTGCCTGTTGTGTCTGCCTGCATCGTCCTTCCCGTTCTGTTTTTTGCTCTGGCGAAATATTCCGTTCTGGTCGCGGGTGGTGTTGCTGTCCTGTTTGTGTTTGCAGCCTTCATATTCCCAGCGATGGCGATGAAAATCAGCCAGCGCGATGGCGGTGAACAACTGCGTGCGCTTGCTGCCCTGCGGGTGGCGGTCCTCGACATGACCAGCGGCATTCGTGAAATTCGCGCTTTTGGAGCGGGGCATCGCGTTGTTGAAGATATTCGGACTGTCGATGATCAGCTGTTGATGGCTCAGTCACGTCTGATGCGTCGTTCGGTGATTGCTGGAGCCTTGTCGCAGTTATGTGGCTGTCTTGCGGTCCTCTTACTGCTTTGTGCAGTGGTCTGGGGCAGATCCATCCATATGTCTCCGGTTGTCGCTGTTGGTCTCGTTTTTCTTGTGATTGCCGGTTTTGAAAGTATTTCCGGCCTGACACGCGCCGGTGTTCTGGCCGGAACAATGGGGGCTGCAGCACGGCGGATTACAGCATCAGCCGGGCATGATGATCCGACTGGAAGTATGGCCAATGCAGTTGGGTATGAATCTGCGCCTCCACAAGGTTTCGATGTTTGTTTTGAGGATGTCGGATTTCGTTGGACCCGGAATGGACCGGTAGTCCTGAAAGGCATTTCTTTTGAAATTCCTGCGGGAGCCCATGTTGTTCTTCTGGGAGAGTCCGGTGCGGGAAAATCAAGCTGTGCTGGATTGTTGTTAAGAGTCGCGTCTCCGGAAAGCGGGCGTATCCTGCTTGGTGGTGTTGATATTTCGTCACTGCCAGAGACGATTGTAAGACAGAAGATCGCATGGTTGTCGCAGGCGACGCATCTCTTTGATGATACGATCAGAGCAAATCTTCTGCTGGGCCGTCCGGATGCTGATGAAGCTGCGCTCTGGAAAGCGCTGGATGATGCTGCGGTGGGTGATGTTGTTCGCGAATTGCCTGAAGGACTTGATACATGGCTGGGTGAAGGGGGAGTGCGGGTTTCAGGTGGGCAGGGACGTCGTATTGCTCTTGCCCGGACGCTTCTGTCAGAGGCTCCGGTTCTGATCCTTGATGAACCGGCGACAGGTCTTGATTCCGAAACCGAGCAGGATTTCCTTCGGACGCTGAATAATATTTCCGGCAAGAGAACAGTGATTCTGATTGCACACCGTCTGACAGGGGTTGAAACGCCTGATTATGTCTGGAGAATTTCAAACGGACAGGCTGAGTCAGTATCACAATGAAAACAGAAGATGTGTTTTCATTGTCCAGAACAGGTGAGGTGTATTAAACCTGTTTGAATTGAGTGATGCGAGCAAGACATCATAAATAAATCGGGAGAATGTATGATGCGCCGTTTGTTGCCGATCGTGATTCTGTCACTGCTGGCGGGGTGTGCAAACGTTCCGGCCCGAAAATATGTCGTGTTTTTCTCGCCCAATTCGGCGATACTTGATGAAGCAGCACAGAATGTTGTGACAGAAGCAGCGCAGATTGCTGAACGCTATCCCGCCGGAATTCTGAAGATCGAAGGCTATGCTGCTGCTGGCAAGGATCTTTCTGCGGATGAACTTCTGGCGATCGACCGCACGAAAGTGGTTTCGAAACAGCTTGTCTCCGACGGTGTAGCTGAAAACAGACTCCGTCAGCAGCCACGTCCAACGACGGGAGAAGACAAATCGGTAGCAGCCCGCCGCGTGGAGATAGAATTTGTCGCGCCCTGATTTTCCTGGCTGACATGATTGCCATATGATGGAAGATGAAATCTCGGTTCTGTCCCCCGCTGTTTCTTTGAAACAGGAGGGGCGGGACCGTTTTGCCAATCGTGACCCTCTCGATGTTCTTCGGGAAGTGTTCGGGTTCACAGATTTTCGTGGATTGCAGGAGCAGGCTGTCTCCCGTGTGATGGACGGGCTGGATACGCTTGTTCTGATGCCGACAGGTGGTGGCAAAAGCCTGTGTTATCAATTGCCCGGTCTTTGCCGTCCGGGAATGGCTCTTGTGATCTCTCCCCTGATTGCCCTGATGGATGATCAGGTCGCAGCCTTGCGGCAGTTGGGGTTGAATGCTGCGGCTCTGCATTCGGAACTGGAGCGCGAGGAAAGTAGCCGGACCTGGTCAGATCTGGAAAACCGGAGGCTCGATTTCCTTTATGTTTCCCCGGAACGCCTTCTGGTGCCGGGCATGCTGGAAAGGATTGCGCGCCGCGGCGTTTCCATCATCGCCATTGATGAAGCGCACTGCATTTCAGCGTGGGGGCACGAATTCCGTCCGGAATATCGCGGTCTTGCCTGTCTTCCTGAATATCTGCCCGGCGTTCCCAGGATTGCGTTGACCGCAACCGCGGATAAACGGACGCGTCAGGATATTCTTGCAGCTCTGGGCATGCCGGAAGCGAAGGTCCTGACGGCCAGCTTCCATCGACCCAATCTTGTCATCTCAGCATTGCCGCGTGGAGGAGAAACCAAACAGCTTCTGTCTGCGCTGGAGCCGCATGAAGGTGAAGCCTGTATCGTTTATTGTGGCAGTCGGGCCCGGACTGAGAGAATAGCCGCATCCCTGCGGCTCAAGGGATGGCCTGCGCTGGCCTATCATGCCGCTTTGTCACCTTTGGAAAAGCGGGCTGCCCTGATCCGTTTTCGGTCCGGTGAGCCCGTGGTGATCGTAGCGACAATTGCTTTCGGGATGGGCATTGACCGTCCCGATGTTCGTGCGGTCATTCATCTGGATATGCCGTCCTCTCCGGAAGCCTATTATCAGCAGATCGGACGGGCCGGTCGGGATGGTTTGAAATCGGATACTTTGTTGCTTTATGGCGGCGAAGACATGGTTCGTGCTCGTTACTGGCTGGATCAGTCGATGGCACCAGACAGCGAAAAACGGATCATGCGCGGGCGTCTGGAGGCAATGATCGCGCTGACTGAAACAACAGGATGCAGGACACATGCCCTGCTTGAATGTTTTGGTGAAACGCTGCCCGAGCCTTGCGGGCATTGTGATAACTGCCGTTCTCCCGTGGCAACATTTGATGGCACGGAAGCTGCCAGAATGTTCCTTTCCGCTGTCTATCGAACTGGGCAGCGTTTTGGCGTGACACATGTCGTGGGCGTATTACGTGGGCGAGGGGGCGAACCCATGACACGTCATGGTCATGACAAGCTTTCCGTCTGGGGAATTGGCAAGGACCGAAGCGACACGTTCTGGCGGAGTGTTTCGCGGCAACTGATCGCACGTGGCGCAGTGCGTATGCTGGATGAGCATGGCGGCCTTGCTCTGGACGAAAAACGCTCTCGCCCGATTTTGCGTGGTGAGGAACAGGTCCGGCTGAGGGAGGATCCTCTGGCGGAGGGAACAGTCAATGCTGGCCGACAGTCCCGAGCGGCGGCTGATCGTGACGCACTCATGGAGGATATGCCAGAGGATGCCCGTGTTCGTTTTGTAGCCCTGAAAGAATGGCGACGGAACGAAGCGAAGGAGCAGGAGATTCCGCCCTACATCATCTTCCACGATGCCGTACTGCATGACGTCGCCCTGTATTG
The DNA here is from genome assembly GCA_012517935.1 of Acetobacter sp. Classification (GTDB taxonomy): domain Bacteria; phylum Pseudomonadota; class Alphaproteobacteria; order Acetobacterales; family Acetobacteraceae; genus Acetobacter. Next base: position 31,574 of record JAAYUA010000069.1, read on the forward strand.
CCCGGACACTCTCGCTGCTCTGGGGGGAATTCGCGGTGTGGGTGCCTCCAAGCTCGAACGTTATGGCGCATCTGTTCTTGATGTTCTCAAGGCTGTTCGTTTTGCCTGAACCCTGCATTCCGGACGGATGCAAAGGCCCGGAATGTGCTAGACAGCCCGCATGTCGCATGCATCTTTTGTCCATCTCCGTGTTCACTCCGCCTATTCCCTGAGTCAGGGAGCCATACGCGTTCCAGAGATCGCGTCTCTGGCAAGAGAAATGGCAATGCCTGCTGTCGGTATCGCAGACACCGGCAATCTTTTCGGGGCGTTGGAGTTTTCACAATATTGCTCGGGCAAGGGTGTGCAGCCTGTGATCGGCTGCCAACTGGCTCTGCCCCCACGATATGACAAGCCGGGCACCCCGTCCGAACCGGTTGTGCTACTCGCCCGGAATGAGACCGGTCTCCAGAATCTTCAGTTTCTGTCCTCGGCGGGATTTCTGGACTCTGATGGTGGAGAGGCTGTTGTGTCCGCAGATACGATCGCGGCGCGTTCCGAAGGGTTGTTTCTGCTGACAGGAGGGTCCCGTGGACCTTTGTTCAGGCTTCTGGCTGATGGTCTGGAGGAAGAAGCCGCTCAGTTCCTTGAAAAAATGCGTGGCGCATTTGGGGATTACATGGCGGTGGAGATCAACCGTCATGGCTTGCCTCAGGAAAGCTCCATAGAGCCCGGTCTGATCATGCTGTCAGAGCGCTTTTCCTTGCCTCTGGTCGCAACGAATGAATGTTTTTTCCCCCGGCCTTCGATGCATGAAGCGCATGACGCGCTGATCTGTATTGCTCAGGGACGAACCATGGCGGAGAAGGATCGCTGGCGCGTTTCTCCGGAGCAATGGTTCAAAACACCGGAGATGATGAGGAAACTGTTCGCGGATCTTCCCGAAGCCTGTGACAATACGCTGGAAATTGCACGTCTCTGCTCCGTAAAAGTGGAAACACGCAAACCGCTTCTTCCAATCTGCCCCAAAGTGCATGAGGGGGCGACTGAAGATGAAACCTTGCGTGCGATGGCGCGGGAAGGGCTGGATGCACGTCTTGAGATCATGAAGGCCGATGAGGAGACGGCGCAGAAATACCGCGAACGTCTTGAATTTGAACTGGATATTATTTCCGGAATGGGTTTTCCGGGATATTTCATGATCGTTGCTGATTTCATCCAATGGGCGAAGCAGCATGATATTCCGGTTGGTCCCGGTCGTGGTTCAGGCGCTGGTTCTCTTGCCGCATGGGCGCTGACGATTACGGATATTGATCCAATTCCATTTAATCTTCTGTTCGAGCGCTTTCTCAATCCCGAACGTGTTTCGATGCCGGATTTCGATATCGATTTCTGTCAGGACAGACGGGATGAAGTCATTTCCTATGTGAGATCGGAGTATGGAACCGATCGTGTGGCCCAAATTATCACGTTTGGAAAATTGCAGGCCAGAGCAGCAATTCGTGACGTTGGTCGTGTTCTGGGTCTTCCTTATGGCATGGTCAACCGTGTGGCCGAGTTGATCCCGAACAATCCGGCCAATCCTGTCACTCTGAAGCAGGCGATCGAAGGTGAGCCCAAACTTCAGGAAATGCGTGATGGAGACGAGGCGCTGAGGCGTCTGATGGAAATTGCACAGGAACTGGAAGGACTTTTCCGACACGCATCGACGCATGCTGCCGGCGTTGTCATTGGTGACAGGAAACTGGTTGAACTGGTGCCGCTTTATCGCGATCCAAAGAGCGATATGCTGGTGACGCAGTTCAACATGAAGTTTGTTGAACAGGCTGGTCTGGTCAAGTTCGATTTCCTTGGGCTCACGACACTGACGATCCTGAAAAGAGGCGTCAATTTCCTGAAAGAGTTGGGAGTTGATGTCGATCTTTCGTTGATTCCGCTGAATGATGCCCCGACTTATGAAATGTTGTCCCGCGGCGATACGGCTGGCGTGTTCCAGTTCGAAGGCGCAGGTATGCGGGACGTTCTGCGTCAGATGCGTCCAACGCGACTTGAGGATCTGATTGCGGCGGTGGCGCTTTATCGTCCGGGACCGATGGCCAATATTCCTGATTACTGCCGTAGAAAGCATGGGGAGGAGTGGCAGCCACCACATGAGGAAATCCGTGACATTCTTGAAGAGACTTATGGCATCATGGTCTATCAGGAACAGGTCATGCAGATCGCCCAGAAAATGGCAGGTTACAGTCTTGGTGGGGCCGATCTGCTCCGTCGTGCGATGGGCAAGAAGATCCGTGCGGAAATGGATCGACAGAGGGAGATCTTTACGGAGGGAGCGACCGGACGCGGAATCCC
>JAAYUA010000070.1 GCA_012517935.1 Acetobacter sp.
GGCCCCCTTCTGGCCGTGTTTATGGCCAGACTGATCACTCATCCTGGTATCAGCGGGCTTCCATGTCTTTTATTTGCCGCACGTGAAGGATATTTTCTTTCCCGTCTTTATACGTCACTGGCCAAAACCCAGCCCATGAAACTTCCTCATGCCGTTTATTTCCATACATCAAGACAGACAGCCATCGTTGCCGCTTATGGTCGCACAGGCAAAACAGGATTCCTGACTAGGGGCAGCGGTGGATTCAGAGGGAGCTTCGCTGATTTTCTAATAAGTCGCACAGGCTTCCGTGTCTCTGAAAAACATCCGTCACACAAAATGCAAATCAATCTCCCCGACGACAAGGCCGATGTAAAAGCAATGCTTGCACGCATGCGGGAAGAGCTTTCGGATCATGCTTCGAAGCAGATTTCTGCCTTGCATAACTATCTCGATACTCTTTCCCTGCCCTCCCGCTCAGTCGGTTTCGTCGATGTTGGATATGCAGCCAGCATTCAGACTGCGCTTCAGGCCGCAACAGATTTGCGCCTCTCGGGCTTTTATATCGCCACCACCAAGGAAGCCAGACGTGCTTCATCCTCTGACACCCACGCCTTTGGCCTGATTTCTTCGCCATCACGCAGCAGGGACGATGTCATTTCCCGATACGGGCTCCTTCTTGAAGCGCTGCTGACCGCTCCTCACGGTCAAACCATCAGCTATGACAGTCAGGGACGACCAATCTTCGCAGCAGAGGGTAAATCCCAAACCTGCTTTCATATACTCGATGAGATTTTTAACGGCGTTCTTTCTTACTGCCATGAACTGATCGAAACATTCGGTCCTGATGTTCTACAAACCATAGCATCGGCACCTCATGCTTCTACGGAAATGATGGATGCCTATCTCAATGGCCGCCTCATCATGCCTTCAGAGGTTAGTTCGGCCTTATCTGTTGAAGATCATTTCTGCGGCAATGGAGAAATCGAGATGAAGCAGGAGAATGTTAGCAAAGGCACAGCTTCGGAAACGATCTTAAAACACTGATCCTGTCATTCTCCGGACAGTCAGCGTTCCCTTGCCACGTCTGGCCCGTCAACATGTCCAATATATTCGGGACGCATCAGAGCGACATGATTTTCATACGCACGCCATGCGTTCAGCGAACGTGCGGGCCTCTGCTCCGCCAGATATTCGCTGAAAATGCTGATGCGACAAGATTCTCACAACATCAGATTCCGGGATAATAGATCTTGCAATTGATAGTGATTCTCATTTAAAGCATATTCATCACATGGAGGCCGGACACCATCCGGAACTGAATATGCCCGAAAACCTACCTGGCTTTTCCGATCTTCCGTGCAGCGAACGCATGGCTCTCTGGACGATCCGACGTCTGGCCATACCGACAGAACATGAGTGCACCACTCATATGGCCGGTGACAGAACCTTCCTGACCCTCCCCTGCTTCAGGCGCGATTTCGCGCCAGCCGCCAACGCCATGAAAAACGCTCTGACACTAACCAGACAGATGCTGGGCAGTCAGACGATCGGACTCCCGTCCGCACTGACAATCACGGCAGAGGAATGGCACATTCTTCAGGCAACATCTGCGTCCCAGAGCGGGCAAATGCAGGAAATGCTCCTCACCCTGAAGAAAATGCTCACCCATTCCGATGCGCTGTTCCTCTTTTCAGATGCTCTCACGCAACTGGGCGCATGTCTTGCAGGCGCGGGATACTGGCTTTCGACGAAATTATATTCCACGGCGCTGTCCGGAAAGATGGCACCGCACAGAAGTCATTTCCAAAATTCCCTACGCATTGCCCCATTCATAGCAGCTCATGCTGTCGGAAAGGCACATTCAAGAATTTCGACTGTGATGAGATAAATATCTCATCATGGGTTTTGCAAAAGTCTCAGGAAAACCAAAATCAGATAATCTGAGAAACCTGCAAAACCTTGCAAAAAAGACGGATAGCATTTTCCATAAAAAAAGCCGCTCTTTTCAGAGCGGCTTTTCTGCTTCCAGAACTGGAAACCGTGAAGATCAAGCTGCCAGAGCGGCCTGAGCTTTCTTCACGATCTCAGCAAAGGTTGCTGCGTCATCAAACGCAATGGCAGCGAGAACCTTACGGTCAATCTCAATGCCAGCCTTGTCCAGGCCGTTGATGAAACGGCTGTAGGTCAGACCATGCTCACGGACAGCAGCGTTGATACGCTGAATCCAGAGTGCGCGGAATTCACGCTTCTTGTTGCGACGGTCGCGATAGGCATACTGAAGAGCCTTCTCGACGCGCTCAAGAGCGATACGATAGTTCGTGGAGGATCTGCCGCGGTAACCCTTGGCGAGCTCGAGAACTTTTTTGTGACGGGCGTGGGTTGTAACGCCGCGTTTTACACGTGCCATATCTCAGATGCTCCTCAGGCCAGCCCGTAGGGGGCCCACTGCTTCACGGTCTTCGCATCCATGTCCGTCATGGTCTGCGGGCCACGGTTCGTACGCTTCATTTTCTGCGAACGATTGATCAGGCCGTGACGCTTGTTGCCTGGGCCACAGAGCACCTTGCCGGTTGCGGTGATTTTGAACCGCTTTTTAACCGACGACTTCGTCTTCATTTTGGGCATTTCAGTCTCCTTAGACGCAAAGCCGCGACGAATCGCGGCAACGTACACGGCCAGGCATGCCCCACAGGCCCGGACGCGTGATGGAAGCGGCGCAAATACGGGATATCTGACTTCTTTTCAACCCCATTGGGCAGAATAAATCCCGCTCAGCCCAACCAGATGCAAACACCACCTTCAATCAATCATGCCTCCCGTCCCCGGGCCCACATGAATATTCGTCAGAACATCGTCTCTGAACGAGGACCGCGCAGCAGAACACGGTTCAGGCTCTCCAGTGTCGTAAACGCTTCACGCCAGACACGATCAAACTGCGCGCTGCCAACACCCCGACTTTCAAGCATGGCGGCCAAGTCCCCCACGGTACGCTCACCATCGATCAGGGGCAGCAAGCCACGTGTCTGGGGCGGCAGAGCAAACGGCACTGTCAATGTCCCGAACGCGAACGGCAATCTGTGATCGGGCGTCATCTGACGCGCCAGTTCCACTCCAGGAATCTCCCGCATGATCGGAACGGCAGAACGATCAAGGCAATCCGGACGCTCGACCGTCTCTCCACCGCGAACAACATAGGCAACATGCGTCGCCATGTTGCCCGTAAGTTGCTCGGCCACAGAGGCCCGCTCTTCAAATGGCAACTCTGCCAGACGGGCGCGCAGACGGGGATCAGGTAGGAAATGCGCAGGTTCATAGCGCGCCGGTTCCATCAAGCATGAAACCTCCAGCCCCACCCCATTAATCAGGCGAAGAAAATCCCCGATATCATAGGCACGATCACGCGGATTCAACACAAGGTCGTAAAGCCCGGCATCGCCTCCAGTCAGATGATCGCCAAAATTTCCATTTGCATTCAACCAAGCCGTTGCTGGCAAATTTTTCATTACACGTCGGGCTGTATCCAGACGGTTCGCCGGCGGCAGATCGTGAGGCGCCAACACTGCCAACGCATCCTGCAACGGATAGACACCGGTCCGTCCGTAAGGGGCATAAACCATCAGCCCCATGCCTCCCCCCGGAGCCAGCAGCGATACAAGCCGTGACAAGGCGGCGTCAGGGTCCGGCAAATGATGCAGAACACCACAGCAATCAATATAATCGAAATGACCCTCAACCGGGAAAGGCGTATCCAGCAGAGAGCCTTTTACAAACCGGATGTTTTCAAGCCCTCGAACGGCTGCACGCTCCCGTGCAATCCCAAGCGCTGCTTCGGACCGGTCAAGACAGATCACCTCACCCGGTCGCCCTGCACGGGACAGATGGGTCGCGAGCATGATCGCCGCATCTCCCGTTCCACACCCCGCAATCAGAACCCTCAGGAAGCGATCTTCAGGGCGTCGCGCCCCGAACACCCAATAATCAATTTCCTTCAGATGTCCGGGACTGCCGATCAGCAGACGTTTCGTCTCATCCCGAGGATCACGCTGCGGATAGGGCCAGTTCTCATACTGCGCCGCCAGTTCCGCATCGGCTGCATCATAGACACCGACCACCATCTTCTCCTTACCGTGGCAAAAGATGCCCGCGCTGCCAGGATTCAGCGGCCTCATCAGGGTCCATGTTCCTGAAACGCACGGCATCATCCAGCGCACTGACCACCCGGTTACCGAATGTCAGCTCATCCAGTTCATCCGTCAGATCCCGATCAAGCTCTTTCATAAGCCCCGGACGCAGGACCAGACGCGCATCCAGTTCACCACCACAGCTGCCCTTGGGGTCATCCAGAGCTGTCAAGCGAAAGCGATGATGCAGAAAGCCCGGAGCCATGGCCGGAACGACTATCGGTGCTCCGGTTTCCAACGCAGCGTTCAGCAACGTCAGAGCCGCCTCATCCTCATCAGCTTCGATCGTAAAGCCCGCAGCCGTCAGATCCCACGCCGCAACAGCCGCACGCACCTGCGGCAACAGGGATTTCGGGGTGATCAAGCCACGATTGACACTGGACCCAGCCAGTTCAGCCATGGAGCGTAAGGGCACGCCTGTTTCCGCCACAAAGAAACCGAAACGCGGACGGAAAAGATTGCCCAGCAACGTGCAACCAACCGGGGCTTCATTGCTCCAAAGTGTTGAAAACACATCCAATTCACCAGCGGCCACCATCGCCAGAAGGTCTTCAGCCGAACCCGTCACCAGTTCCGGCTCAACCTCATGCGCCTCCAGCACCCGGACCACTGCCGCCGTCACCGCAGCGTGGAGAGGAACATCAGGGCTGGCAAGCGTAAGGGTCGTCAAAATCTTTCTCCCGTTAAGACGGGATCACAAACCCCGCCTGGACCGGATAATCCGTTCCGTATTCAAAAGCGAGGGCGCATGAGGACCCTCTGCCCTCATACGCCTTCAGATCACCAGATGTGAACGCGCTGATCCGGCGTCAGATACAGCTTTTCACCCGGCTTCACGTCCCACGCACCATACCAGCCATCGATATTATGCATCGGCAGATTGACGCGGGCTTTGGGAGGAGAATGAGGATCGACAACAATCAACTGACGTATCCGGTCTTCACGCACCTTCATGCGCCAGACCTGTGCCCATCCCAAAAACACGCGCTGATCACCGGTCAGACCATTCAGGACCGGAGCCTCCTTGCCGTGCAATGATGCGTTATATGCATCCAGAGCCAGGGTCAGGCCGCCAAGATCAGCAATATTTTCTCCCATCGTCAGCTTGCCGTTCACATGAACGCCCGGGAGAACTTCAAACGCATCATATTGCGCACCAAGACGATCTGCCAGTTTCTGGAAGCGTTCCGCATCTTCAGGCGTCCACCAGTCATGCAAACGACCTTCGGCGTCGAATTTGCGGCCTTCATCATCGAAACCATGTGTCATTTCATGGCCGATCACCCCACCAATCGCACCATAATTCACAGCAGGATCAGCCTTCGGATCAAAGAATGGCGGTTGCAGAATGGAAGCCGGGAAAACAACCTCGTTGAAAACAGGATTGTTATAGGCATTCACGGTCTGCGGCGTCATATCCCATTCATCACGGTCCACCGGATGACCATAATGTCCGAGTGAATAAGCCCACTCAAAGGCAATGCCCTTTATGGCGTTCCCGTAAACATCGCCGGGCAGTACTTCCAGGGAGCTGTAATCACGCCATTTCTTCGGATACCCAATCTGGATTTCAAATTTATCCAGCTTTGCGATCGCAGCCTGTCGCGTTGGCGCAGACATCCATGCATTATGCTGCAAACGCACTTTGAAAGCCGCTTTAAGTTCCTTCGTCAGAGCATCCATTTTGGTCTTGCTCTCGGCAGGGAAATAGCGCGCGACATAAATACGACCGATTTCCCAACCCATCGCCGCACTGGTTGCGGAAACAGCCCGCTTCCAACGTGGGGCAAGTTCCGGCTGTCCTGCAAGAGTATGGCTGTTGAACTGCCATGATGCATCGACAAAAGCTTTCGGCAGATAGCTGGCAGCATTATCCACAAGATGAAACGCCATCCACGCCTTCAGAACCGGCAGAGGTGTTGCCCCCAGAGTTTTTGCCTGACCTGTAATGGCAGAAGGCTCGCCAACAATCAGCGTCCCTTCCTGCGCGACGGAAGACGGAAGACCTGCAGCCGTCAACCATTTGACCCAGTCAAACCCAGGCGCTGCCTTTTTCAGCTCATCAACTGTCAGCGGGTTATACGTCTTGTCGGGATCACGCAGATCAGCACGCGCCCAGTGCGCAGTCGCCATCTCGGTTTCGAAAGCCACAATGGCAGCAGCCTGCTTTTCCGGGTCTTCCCAACCGATCATCGTCAGAATCTGAGCAATATAAGCCTGATAGGCTTTCTTTTTCGCTGCAAATTCCGGCTTCAGATAATAATCACGATCCGGAAGACCGATCCCTCCCTGATCCAGATTGATCGCGAATTTACGGGGATCTTTCGCATCCGGCTGAATCATCAGGGAAAATGGCGTATACTGGAATGATGCCTGTCCACTTCCAGTCAGCGCTGCGAATGTCTCCGCATCATTCATCGCCCGAATGGCATTCAGATCATTCTGAAGCGGTGATACTCCCGCTTTTTCAATAGCAGCTTCATCCATAAAACTGCTGTAATAAACAGACAGTTTCTCTTCTGATGTTTTCGGTTTTTTCGATGTCGCGGACTTTAGCGACATCAGAATTTCCCGCACACGCGCAGTCGACAGTTCCCGCAATTGATCAAACGGACCATAAGATGTGTGATCTGCCGGGATCACAAGCTTCTTGAGAGCATCACCATTGGCATAATCAAAAAAATCATTACCCGGTTTGATCGCCAGATCACGTCCGGCAAGATCAAAACCCCAGTCTCCATAATGATCCGGCGCTGTAACAGCCGCACCGGACACATTATCAGCTGCCTGCGCCTGTATTGTCGCCATTGCAATCGGCAGCAATGCGGTTGCCGTCAACATATGTCGACGAAAGCGGGAACACGAAAAGCCGCGCTGGAAAATCATGGGAATCAAACTCCAGATTGCCGGAAACGAAATAAGGATACAGATCTAAACCGTTACACGCGCATTTTCACGAACGAACATACGCTGACGATAACGAACAAGAAAAAAAGTAGCCGAACAAACCAAGGCATGCAGACGACCATGAGGGCGTATGCCTATCGTCTTGAAAATCATCCCTATCGCACGATCAAGATGTCGACGCTGATATACGCTCATCGCCCGGGACATATAGGCTGCGATGCAGCGTTTGCGATCATATGGCAGGTTTTCCGGATCGTTAGTCGTATAATAAGCTGATGCCAGCTCATCATCCTCACTTTCCGTCACCCGACCAAGAGCAATTCTAGCCCGGGAGAAAGCACCAAGTTTCTCCCGCTTCAGATAACGATGCATGTGATCATAAAAGAGCTTGAAATGACGATATTCATCTGCGGCAATCTGTTTGCAGATTGCTTTCAGCAAAGGCTCTTCCACAGCATCCGCCAGAGCCGAATAAAAAGATGAAGTCCCGGTTTCGACCATGCAACGCGCAATAAGTTCTCCCGTGTGTGAACCACGGACGGATGTCGTCGTATCGAGATCGATGCTGAACTTTTTGCGATAGCGCTCAAATGCCGCAAGGTAATCCCACGTCGGATCAGCCAGCATGGCCCAACGGCCCAAGGCATCTCCATGCTGCACTTCCTCTACAGCCCAATGATCCGCAGCAAGTTGAAAATCGGGATCACCAGAAAAAACATGATTGAGATAGGACGAGTAATCAAGACTGTTCCGTTCAACTACGGAAGCAGCCTTGATTATCGGGAGAAGATCATGATTCACCTTCGTCGGATCAAAACTTGCCCAGTCCAGATCATCGATGTTCCAGTGTTTCATAACCGTGGTTCCTCATCTCACCCTTGCAGTGCAACAACTCCCTACTACACCGCCTGCCGGCTACATGAACCGGCAATATCAACACCACTGCGTCAGAAAGCCGGCAGTTCCATATCCCGTGAATATTGCCTTTCAAAGCGGGCTCGATCAGCAGGCAAAAGCCGGACCGTTATTTCGATCCGTTCTTCATCATCCTGCCGCTTCAAAACCTCGCCATGCTGATAGAGCCACGCAATCGCTGCACCGGACTCACAAGGCAGGATATAGCTGACCACTTCCATTGCCTGCGTCATGCGCGCGTCAATGGCATCCATCAAATCCGGCAGACCCACGCCACTGATGGCTGAAACCGGAATCACCTCTTCTGTCCGGGTTACAGAACTGCCCCCGTCAAGAAGGTCGATCTTGTTCTGGACTTCAATCATGCGCCGTGGCCAGCCTGAATCGATCATGCCGTCACGTTCCATACCCGAGAGAACATGGAAAACATCATCTTTCTGCGCCGCAGAATCCGGATGAGAAATATCCCGCACATGAAGGATGATGTCAGCTTCCGCCACTTCTTCCAGCGTGGCGCGGAAAGCCGCGATCAGTTCAGTGGGCAGATCGCTGATGAAGCCAACCGTATCCGAGAGGATGATTTTTCGACCTGACGGCAGCACGATCCCGCGCATCGTTGGATCGAGCGTTGCGAACAGCTGATCCTGAGCATAAACCGAAGCGCCCGTCAGCGCATTGAAGAGCGTCGATTTCCCTGCATTGGTGTAACCAACCAGAGCCACAACGGGGAACGGAACGCGCTTACGCGCCTCACGATGAAGACCCCGTGTGCGACGCACCTGCTCCAGCTCGCGCTTCAGACGCACGATGCGTTCACCGATCATACGACGATCCGCTTCGATCTGCGTTTCGCCAGGACCACCAAGAAAGCCGAACCCTCCGCGCTGACGCTCAAGATGGGTCCATAAACGCACAAGACGCGAACGCTGATATTCGAGATGCGCCAGCTCTACTTGCAGGCTGCCTTCTTTTGTCGCGGCCCGTGCACCGAAAATATCAAGGATCAGGCCGGTCCGATCAATCACCTTGCAGCCCAGAGCCTTCTCAAGATTTCTCTGCTGCCCTGGAGAGAGGCTGGCATCGACCACGACAACCTTGATCTCCTGCGCTGCAACTTCCTGCTGCAATGCCTCGACCTGACCTGTCCCCAGAAGCGTCGCCGGGCGGCGGGCACGGAGCAGAAGGACGGCCTGCCGGACAATGATCAATCCTATCGATGCGGCGAGCCCGACGGCCTCTTCAAGACGGGCTTCGGCCGCCCTGACATCATGGTCCCGACCCGGACGTTCCCATGGAAGGATGACCGCGGCGCGGGTCGAAGTTTGCAACACTTCAGAAATCGTCGACAAAGCGGTCTTCACTCTCCATCTCACTCAGATCATCGGCGGCATCCTGTTCCATATTGACAGGAGAGAGAGGCATCACCGTGCTGATCGCATGCTTGTAGACAAGCTGCGTATGGCCATCGCGCCGAAGAAGAACCGAACCTTCATCAAACCACGTGAGCACACCCTGAAGTTTGACGCCATTGACCAGAAAAATCGTCACAGGCGATTTCGCACGGCGAAGATGTCCTAGGAACAGGTCCTGTACATTCTGTGCTGTATCTTTTCCCACGTTGGTGTCCCGCGTCTTTCTTTTTGCTTCTTGGACCCGTGTATATGCGGGCTATCGGCGTTTTTATGAATAATAATCTGAGTAGCAGAATCGTCATGAAAGCGCAGCCGATTTTTCACATCCAGCCATTTCGCCCGTCAGCAGACAACCCCGACATCGAAGGGATACGTCCTATACCTGACTTCCCTTCTCTTCCATAGTCACACCCAGTTGCTTCAATTTCCGGTGCAGGGCGCTCCGCTCCATCCCGACAAACCCCGCAGTCCGGCTGATATTCCCGCCAAATCTGAGGAGCTGCGCTTGTAGATACTGCGTTTCAAACAGATCCCGCGCCTCTCTCAGCGGCAAGCTCATCACGTCAGCCGATGGATCGACACGCAATAATGCAGGCGCTCCCTCGCTGATCTGCGGAGGCAACATATCCGCCCTGATCGGATCGCTGGTTCCCCCGGGCATCATAATCAGAAGCCGTTCCATCAGATTGCGCAGTTCACGCGCGTTGCCCGGCCAGTCATAGGCCTGCAATGCCGCAATCGCATCAATCGCCAGTTCGCGATGGGGAAGACCTGCTGATTCCGCAGCCCGACGCAGGAAAAGGCGTGCAAGATCGGGCACATCCTCCCGCCGTTCCCTCAAACTTGGAATGCGGAGAGGCACGACGGCCAGACGGTAATAAAGATCCTCACGAAAGCGGCCTGCCGAAATCTCGGCTTCCAGATCCCGGTTCGTGGTCGATATCACGCGAATATCAACCTTCACCCTCTGTGAGCCACCCAATCGCTCGAAACTCTGATCCTGCAATGCCCGGACAATCTTGCCCTGTGTCTCCACCGGCATATCCGAAACTTCATCAAGCAGCAGCGTTCCACCATGCGCTCTTTCCAGAACGCCGGTTCGTCGGGTGCCACCTTCCGTTCCTTCAAGCCCGAAAAGCTCTTCTTCAAAGCGACCAGGCGCCAGTGTCGCACAGTTCAGGACAACAAACGGCCCTTCAGCCCGTCGTGACCGCGCGTGAATCATGCGCGCCGCCACTTCTTTTCCTGAACCGGGAGCTCCGGAAATCAGAACGCGGGACCCAGTCGGAGCAACGCGATCAATCTGCCCACGAACAGCCGAAATCGCAGCACTTTCGCCGAACAGGGTCGTTTCCGGTCCGGCACGCAACCGCAGCTCGGCATTTTCCCGAGCCAGACGGGAGGCTTCAAGCGCCCTGCGAACGATCACCAGCAACCGGTCAGACTGGAACGGTTTTTCAATAAAATCGTAAGCGCCATGCTGGAGAGACGCAACCGCCGTTTCGATTGTGCCATGACCGGAAATCATGACCACAGGCACGTCAGGCTCTTCAGACTGCATGGTCTTCAGAACCTCCAGCCCATCCATGACGGACCCCTGAAGCCAGATATCCTGAATCACCAATGAAGGACGGCGGGCACGAAACGCCGCCAGCGCAGCTTCCGAATCTCCCGCTACACGGGTTTCATATCCTTCATCCGCGAGAATTCCTTCAATCAGCATGCGGATGTCCGGCTCGTCATCGACGATCAGGATTTCATACGCCATTGGCTTCCTTCAGCGGTAAAATCAAAATTGCTTCTGTTCCTGCGCCACCCTGACGCTCATGAATGCGAAAATCACCTTCATGATCTTCCATGATTTTCTTCACAATCGCCAGCCCCAGACCTGTTCCCCGTGGCTTGTAAGTCACATAAGGCTCCGTCAGCCTGTCACGATCCATCTGCGGCAGACCAACCCCATCGTCAGCGACAGCCACGACAGCCATCCCGTCCCGGATCTGGATACCCAGACTGATCGATCCGATACGACAATTGCCATCCTCGCTCTTCCGACCCGTCATGGCAATCGCATCAGCCGCATTCTGAAGCAGATTGGTCAATGCCTGACCGATCTGCCGTCGATCACAGGCAACGTATGTCTCATGTTCCGGCGCCTCGATTGTATATAATATGTCAGGGTGCGCATCACGTTGCAGCACAACGCTTTCCCTGACAAGACGCCCGAGTTCTTCCCGCTGGATAACCGGTTGCGGCATCCGGGCAAACGCCGAAAACTCATCAACCATTCGGCCAATATCACCCACCTGGCGCACGATCGTGTCCGCACACTGCCGGAATGTTTCCGGATCGGAACTTATTTCCTTCAGAAAGCGGCGCTTCAGTCGCTCTGCCGCAAGCTGGATCGGTGTAAGAGGATTCTTGATCTCGTGCGCAATCCGACGCGCAACGTCAGCCCATGCCGCTTTTCGCTGCGCCTGCTGCAAGGCCGTAATATCATCGAATGTGACGACATAGCCTTCAGTCTCGGCTCCGCGTAATTCCGCACTGACTCGAGCCAGAAGCACACGCCGACGCCCCGTCGGACCTGCCTGGATCTCCATGGTCCGCACCTTGTCCGCAGACTGGCTGATTCCTTCCAGCATGGGAGAGAATTCCGGAACGGCCTCCGCCAACGGACGTCCAATCAGTTGCATCAAGTCCGTATCGAGAAGAAAGGAAGCCGCCCTGTTCGGCAGTTCAATACGCTGCCGACCATCAAGACCGATCACACCAGCAGAAACTCCCGACAGCACAGCTTCCGTAAATCGCCGTCGATCATCAATCTGAGCATAGGCAGCCATCAACTCGGACCGCTGACTGGCCAGTTCATCCGTCATCCGGTTGAATGCACGCGACAGGTCCGAAACCTCATCATCACGCATTCCTTCAGGCACCCGGACTGAAAGGTCACCCTCACTGACACGTCGCGCCGCCAGCATGAGTTGCCCGAGAGGGCTGGCGATCTGATTGGCCAGACCGACCCCCATCAAAGCTGCTGCCGCCAGGACCAGCAACGCGACCAGAGCGAAGATCATCACAAACGTGACCTGAATTTTCTCACGGTTGTGGTTAAGACGCTTGTAATCGGCGACAACCTGCTCGGTCTTCCGCATATGCCCCAGAATTTCAGGGTCAACAGAGCGGGTAATGACCAGCATGCGTTCCGGGGTTTCCCCCAAAGCCACAACAGCGCGCACAGTCTTCTCATCCGGACTGTCGAAAATGGCGACATCATTGGAACGCGCCATCATCGTCGCTGCGGGGGGAGGCAAAGCCTGCAAATATCCCGCACGTGTCATCAACCCACCGGATGCAATGACACGCTTTGTGATCGGATCATAAACGACGGCTTCCGCCAGCCCGCGAATAGTCGCCTGACTGTCCAGAATTTGCCCCAGCGCCTGA
>JAAYUA010000071.1 GCA_012517935.1 Acetobacter sp.
AGCATGGAGCGCGGCAGAACCCGCCGCGTCCATCTTTGGCGAAGACGCCCCAGCCAGCCACACCACCGACAGGACATCAGCGAAACTTTCCCGAAATCCCCGTCATATGCCCGGCTTCAGAACATATCCGCGACCACGCACAGTATGCAGGAAACGTGGCTCCCTTGGGTCCAGCTCGATTCTACGGCGCAAACGGGTCACCTGAACATCCACCGCACGCTCGCCAATTTCGACCATGTCGAGTTCCGCTGCGATCGCCTCCCGCGACATGGTTTCGTTGGGACGACGCGAGAGAACGGTCAGCAGAGCAGCTTCTCCCCCCGTCAGATGCACAATTCCATCCGGTCCGGAGAGAGCCCCGCGTGAAGGATCGAACTCAAGAGCCCCCATACGCACAACACGCAGATTGTCAGACGGTGGCGGCGGTGCCAGACGGCGGAGATGAGCCTTCAGCCGCAGCAACAACTCGCGCGGCTCAAAGGGCTTCCCCAGATAATCATCCGCACCAGCCTCAAGCCCCTGTATCCGGTCCGAAGCTTCGCCACGGGCCGTTAACAGCACGATCGGAATATCAATCTGCTCCTGCCGCAAGGCCTGAGTCAGCTCCATGCCATTCTCACCCGGCATGGTCACATCCAGCACCATGGCGTCCGGCATCATGAACGACAAAACCCGTCGCGCCTCTGCCGAATCTGCGGCGCCAGTCACGCGGAAACCGTTCTCCGTCAGATATCTCTGCAAAAGACGCCTCAGGCGGGCATCATCATCCACAACCAGAACGTGGGCTCCACCGGTTCCATTCCCCACAAGTTCAGAGTCCGCCTCCCCCATCATGTCCTCCTGCGATTGTCGGTTTCCTGCCGCTCCGACAACAAGGTGCTGCTATCCTCACCAAGAATGCCAGTCAGAACTTTGCGAAAGCCGGCAACGGCCTCTCCGCCTGCTTCTCGATAGGCCGCCACGATCCGGTCACGCTGGAATCC
Organism: Acetobacter sp.; assembly: GCA_012517935.1. Lineage (GTDB taxonomy): Bacteria > Pseudomonadota > Alphaproteobacteria > Acetobacterales > Acetobacteraceae > Acetobacter. The sequence continues at coordinate 984 of JAAYUA010000071.1, forward strand.
GAACAGCCGGGCCTCGACCTCAGTTCCCTTTGCTGTGAGCTCCAGAAACTTCTGACGGCGATCACGATGGCCGGGTTTCTGCACCACAAGATCACGCTCCAGAAGCTCTCCCATCGTGCGCGACAGACTCTGCCGTGTCAGTCCGAGAACCTTCTGCAACTCACCAACAGTCAGTCCCGGTCGAAAAGCCAGAATCTGCAATACCCGGTGGTGAGCATGCCCCAACCCTTCTGCTGCCAGCGCCAGCTCAACAGCTTCCCCAAGATCCCGCCACGCAAGAAGCAACAATTGCTGCGCCGCACGAATCTGGGTTTCGCGAAGAAAGAGAAGACCTGCTCCTGCTCCATTTCCAGAGTGCCTGCCGGGTAGATTTCGTCCGTTCATGCATCCACCGGATGGGATGGAACCACAGAACGCAACGGATGCCTGAAGCGCGACAGAGAGAGGACCGCCTTCAATCGGCGATCAAGAAATGCTTCCACCGCCTCCCGATCCTCTCCACGCGCCAGCCAGAACAGGAAAACAGACAGATAAACACCTGTGAGAGTGATGCGCTTGGTGAACCAGGGAAAGCCCGATGCATGATCGCCAGCCGCCTGCCAGATGGCGTCAACGGTTCGCGCAACGATGCGTCCCCCTGCCAGCCCTTTTCCATGCGCGGCCAGAACAGAAACAGCTTTCCGCTCCGCATCACGCAACCCGGGAGCTTCGGCAAGCCGCAGGAGAATGGCCATACGCACACGACGGCTGAGACGAGGTTCTTCCACATCGGACATCGCTGCGATCATGTCCTGATCTCTCAGCGCGGCCCAGACAGAAATCAGTTCGACGACTCCACCCGGAAACAGCAGATCTGCGTTGCCATCAACCACCCGCCGCAAAGACACCAGCGACCAGTCCTCTCCACGTTCCACGACCGCCGAGGCAAGACAGCGCACAGCCTCCTCCTGCTCCAGCGAAATCTCCGGACCAGACCGGACTCCGGCCATGAGCAGCGCAGCCCCGCCATAAACGCGTTCTGCAAGTCCTGCACAGCCGGCTTTCAGCATCTGTTTTCTCCCGGTTTCCTGAGCGGACCCACGCCCTATGCCTCTACTACCGCAGGAAACCGGGTGGCTTCCTCATCAAACGCCAGCAAAGAAAGATCCGTCATGCGCATCGGATAGAGAATCCCATCAAGATGGTCCATTTCGTGCTGCATGACGTTCGCCCGGAATCCAGAAGCGATTCCCTCTACGTATTCGCCGTGCCGATCGTATCCCGCATAACGGATCCGCACAAAACGGGGGACCCATCCACGCAATCCGGGAATCGAGAGACAGCCTTCCTGTCGTAAGATCTGTTCATCATCCACAGGCGACAAAATCGGGTTAATCAGAACCTGCGTCTCAAGCGGCGGATCATCTCCCCCTGCAGCCCGCGCCTCTGGCACGCGATATAAAAACAGCCGTAAACTGCGATAAACCTGAGGCGCAGCAAGCCCTGCACCCTTGATGTCATCCATCGTTTCAACCATGTCATCAATCAGACGCTGCACTTCCGGAGCATGAATATCCTCAACCGGAACGGCTTTCTGAAGAAGAACAGGATGCCCCATACGGGCTATCTTCAGCAGGCTCATTTCATCCTTTCAGACCTCAGACAGACACTCACGATACACGAACCGCACTTCATCGCAGCAAAAGCGTTTGCTTTTCTGAGTCAGGTCATGTTAGGGACCGCCACCTCAATGACCTGAGTTGGACAGTTAACGCAGGTCGGAAATAAATGCATCGGACCCGCCTGTCAGAAGACTGGCCGGATCAGGAGATTACGATCAAGTGCAGGTTCTTGTCCGCGATAACAATGTCGACCAGGCTCTCAAGGCGCTGAAAAAGAAAATGCAGCGCGAAGGTCTATTCCGTGAAATGAAGCTTCGTCGTCATTACGAGAAGCCGTCAGAGCGTCGCGCACGCGAAGCCGCAGAGGCCGTACGCCGCGCACGCAAGATGGAGCGCAAGCGTCTGGAGCGCGAAGGCTTCTAAGCCTTCCAGCATTCCGATGCGATCAACCCTCCCTTTCGGGAGGGTTTTTTTATGCCTGCTTCAAAATCAGACCCTGCGATGCCTGCGGGCAGCAGACGCAGCCCTGAAGGCCAGCACGGCAATATGCCTCTGGCATAACAACACATCCGGTGCGCCGCTCTGCTTGCATGCAAGCTCCAGCGCCTGTGTCTTCCGCCCTGCCTCCTCCAGATCAGCCAGAGGCCACAAATCCAGAGCGCGTCCAAAAGCCTGCGTCCTCTTGAAGAAAACAGGCGGCTTTAACGCTTTCATTGCATCAGAACGCGAAAGACCGCTCTGAATCAGCGCTGATGCCCGCCGCAGGCGAGAGATATGGGACAAAAGCGCACGACTGACTGCAATAGGGCTGTTGCCCTCCAGAAACGCCCGCTGCAATGCCATATCGGCCTCTACGAACGTTCCCTCCATGGCATGAAAAGCCGCGTCTTCCAGAGACACCGCTCCACTATCCCCCACTGCCTCCCGCACATCATCAATCGTCAGCTCTCCGCCCTCACCAGCAAAGAGAACCAGCTTTTCCACCTCGCTCCGCACAATCGAACGATCTGCTCCAAGATGAGACAACAGCCAGTTCATGGCTTCTGACCCAATCCTGATCTTGTGAGCCGCAAACAGGGACGAGATCGTTGTTCCCAACGCGCGTCCTTCTTCAGGATAACAACCAACAGAAACCGAATCCTGACGCTTCTCAGCCAGGGCGCGCAGCTTAGAACGCGCTGGAAGGGCGCCACCTTCAACAACAATCACCGTATCTCCGGCCATCTCCAGAGAATGCTGCAAATCCGCCAGCAAAGCATCCGTCGCTTCCCGCACCCGCACGACTCGCCGCCCGCCATCCAGCGACAATGCAGAAGCCTCCTCAGGCAACCGTGACTGATCTTCACGCGTCAGCACAGCGACACGGAACGGATCATCCTGAGACCCAGCAACCGCCGATACAACCGCTGCCGCAAGTTCACGAATCAGACCGGCATCGTCGCCATGCAGCAGAACAAACCGCCAGGGCGCATGCCCGGCCAGATCCTTCCGGAACTGCCGTGCATCACTTTTCATGATGAAATGCCTCAGGCTGCAAACAGTCCCACACCAGACGGACTATACTCCGTAAAATGGAGCCTGCTCAGTTATTGTTGTTATCAAACCCCGATCCAGATGACTCGCCCCCACGACCTGTTGCCATGGCCGGCATGCCGTCTGGCCCGGCGGCCTCAACCGGCTGCTGATTGTTCGAATCCGGAATGGCGTCAGACCTTGGATAATATGTCGGTGTCTCCTTGGGCGCGACCGGTGCCTGCGTATGATTGCGGAACCAGATGGCAACCTGCTGCGTCACCTCAGCGGCCAGAGTCTCCGCCACACGTGCATGCACAGTCTCCGTGTTCATGCTCTGAGCGAACATCTGCTGATATGTCACTTCCATACCATCCATGGTGGAAGCGTCGCCGCTGGCCACAAATTGCGGATGCTCCGCAACGGTATAGAGCTCCCAGTGAGCCGCGCCATTCATTCTCGTTCGCCCGGACGTATTGTCCGAGTGAATATCGATGGCTTCCTGCCCAATCGAAAGATTGGCCCTCAGAACATACCCATCAGGCTCTTCCGGACCGGCGCCCGCCATATGTTGCTGCAGTGCAAGACGGAACATCTGTCCATCACGGTCGGGAATACCCGCAACATAAATCCGTTTCAGCTCATCGGAAACGGACGTCCCACTCGACTGTTCTTTATAAAGCGGCTGAAAACCACACCCGGCCAGCAATAAAACCGGAAAAACAGCCGCAATTCGCCACCGACACCAGATGCCCCCGGCATGGTTTTTCCGGAAACCCATCATCAGCCTGCAACCACAAAATTCACAATACGGTTCGGCACATGAATCCGCTTCACGATCCGCTTCCCTTCCAGAGCACGCATGACATTCGGCTCGGCTTCAGCCCGCGCCAGAACTGTGGCCGCGTCTTCATCCGGTTCAACCTCGATCGTGCCACGAAGCTTGCCAAGAACCTGCACACCCAACGTGATGCGCTGTGCAGCCAGAAGAGCTGGCTCAGCCTCAGGCCAGGCACGCTCGACGATCATCGCACTCTCCGGCTCAAGAACCGCCAGAAGTTCTTCAGCCAAATGCGGCATCATGGGTGCCACAAGCTGGCTGAGAACCCGAGCCGCTTCCCGTCGTGCAAAATCCATACCCGCCTGCCCGGCTGACTTGGCAGCTTCTGCCACAGCCGAGGTCAACTCATGCAGACGCGCCACAGCCACATTCACGGCAAACGCTTCCAGAGCCTCTGTCACTGCCGCGATCGTTCTGTGTGTTACACGACGGAGAGAATCGGCCTCGGAGCCGATTTCTTCCGGTAGCACCGCATCGGCCGGCACTGACTGGGCAACCTGACAGATTGTCCGATACAGGCGTTGCACAAAACGTGCGGCACCGGCGACACCAGCTTCGGTCCACTCCATATCCCGTTCCGGAGGGCTGTCGGACAGCACAAACCAGCGGGCCGTATCCGCACCGAAACGCTCAATGATCGCAACTGGAGCAACCGTGTTCCGCTTGGACTTCGACATTTTCTCAACGCGACCAACCGTGACAGGTTCACCCGTTTCACGATGCGTTGCGCCCGAACCGCTGCGCACAACCTCTTCGGGATAGAGCCAGCCACCCTTCGCATCACGATAGCTCTCGTGATTCACCATGCCTTGCGTGAACAACCCGGAGAATGGCTCGGCCACATCAAGATGGCCTGTCTCACACATCGCTCTCGTGAAGAAACGTGCATAGAGCAGATGCAGGATCGCGTGCTCGATCCCACCAATATATTGGTCAACAGCCAGCCAGCCATCAGCCGCCGCACGTACCGTCGGCGTTGCGGCATGAGGCGACGTGAAGCGGGCAAAATACCACGAGCTGTCAACGAATGTATCGAACGTATCCGTCTCACGACGTGCGGCCCCACCACAGCATGGGCAGGTCGTGTGTTTCCATGTCGGATGGTGATCAAGCGGGTTTCCCGGGCGATCAAATGTCACATCTTCCGGCAGTTCCACCGGAAGCTGATCATCAGGCACAGGTACCGCACCACAGCTTTCGCAATGGATGACCGGGATCGGGCAACCCCAGTAACGCTGACGGGAAACACCCCAGTCACGCAGTCGCCAATTGACGACGCGTTCACCAACACCCATGCCTTCCAGACGATCAATGACCATCTTGCGGGCATCATTGATTGTCAGCCCGTCCAGAAAACCGGAATTGATCATGGTGCCGTCGCCGGTCCATGCCTGTTCCCCGACTTCAAATCCGTCCTGCGTCTGACCTTCCGGCAAGACGACGGGCACGACAGGCAGATGATATTTATGCGCGAAATCGAGATCCCGCTGATCACCTGACGGGCATCCGAACAATGCGCCAGTGCCATATTCCATCAGCACGAAGTTGGCGATCCAGACCGGGAATGTCTTTTCCGGGATCAACGGATGCGCAACCCGCAAACCTGTATCGAAGCCACGCTTCTCAGCCGTTTCAATAACCTCGACCGATGTGCCCAGACGGCGACATTCCGCCACGAATTCAGCCGCATCCGGATTGCTCGCAGCGACATATGCCGCCAGAGGATGGTCGGCCGCAATCGCAAGGAAGGACATGCCGAACAATGTGTCCGGACGCGTCGTAAAGACCTCGACCGATTTCAGTGACGAATCGGAAATTTCCGATGCATTGGCCAGAGGAAAGCGCAGACGCGCACCTTCGGAACGACCGATCCAGCGCTCCTGCATAACACGCACGCGCTCGGGCCAGCGTTCCAGCGTCTTCAATCCATCAAGAAGATCCGGTGCAAATTTGGTGATCTTCAGGAACCACTGGGAAAGCTGCTTTTTCTCGATCGGCGCGCCAGAACGCCATCCCTTACCATCAATAACCTGCTCATTGGCCAGAACGGTCTCGTCAACAGGATCCCAGTTGACCCAGGATTCGCGCCGCTCGACCAGACCACCCTTCAGGAAATCCAGAAAAAGTTTCTGCTGCTTGCCGTAATATTCCGGGAGACAGGTTGCAATTTCACGATCCCAGTTCAGGGAAAAACCCAGACGCTGCAGAGTGCCCCGCATCACCGCGATATTGTCGAGCGTCCACTGACGGGGATGCACGCCCCGTTCACGTGCCGCATTTTCGGCCGGAAGTCCGAACGCGTCCCATCCCATCGGATGAAGGACTGCAAAGCCGCGCGCCCTTTTGTAACGGGCAACGACATCTCCCAGAGCGTAGTTCCGAACATGCCCCATATGCAATTGCCCGGACGGATAGGGAAACATCTCAAGGACATAATATTTCGGACGATCCGATGGCGGGACATCGGGGACATCGAAAACCTTCGCCCGCTTCCAGGCCTCCTGCCAGCGTGGCTCGGCGGCATGAAAATCATAGGTCAGGGAAATCGTATCCGCAGTCATCAGAGTTATGTCCAAGTCGTGAAACCGGCCACCAGAAAGGGCAGCCGTCAGAAAACACGTCCCCAACCATCAGCCTTCGCACCGAATGGTCGGGAACAACATAAACATGGCGGAGAAAGTTTCTGCCCCAGCCACTCAGTGCCAGTTAGTTGTTATCAGCCCGCAACTGACGCGCACGCGTGAGAATTTTTGTCGTGATATCGGAAGCCGTATTGGGAGATGGCGGCGAATCGACCCATGCATCACCTTCGCGCACCTGCCGGAATACGGACACACGCAACGCATCAGAACGCAGACGACGATCGAGAATATAGGCCGTGATCTTGAATCGCTCACCCTTCGCCGCAGGAGGTGTATACCAATCCGTCAGAATCAGACCACCGACCGCATCCGCGCTCGAAATCGGCATGAAGGACAGAGTGTCCAGCGCACCACGCCAGAGATAGGCGTTCACGCCCCCACCCAACTGGTCGTCTCCGCCCGTAGCCCCTCGATCTTCCTTCAGAAGATGATTCCGGGGAGCTGTCAGATCGCTTGCCTTGTCAGCACCGCACCCGGCCAGACTCATCACGGCGCCAGACAGCAGCAGAGCAGGAAAAAGAAAGCGGCCCTGAGAAGAGCAAAATCCACGACGCATGATAACAGCACAACTCCCGATGTCGCCGGAACGACACTTCATCTCGATACATCGCAACACCGGGCATCCGTCGCAGAGCCATTCGGAACCCGCACTACACCTTCTTATCCGGTGTCCACTGCCCCGCCAAGCATTACGCGCAGAGAAAGATGACGCTTTTCTCGGCTGCACTCATGCGGGCAAACCCGCCCGCGCCACAACCTGCAGAAGATAGTTGGCACTCTCCGCCGGCAGAAAGGAAATACGTTCCGCCACATCCGCACAGGAAAATCCGGGATGTCTGTGGAGAAGCCTGGTCCGTATATCCACCAGATCTTCTTCGACGGAAGGATCTGTTTCCACCTTGATCGCAAGGACCATAAACAACATCAGAAGGCAGCTTGTTCTCGAAGGTGCCATCGCCACAGCCATCCGACCATACATCAGCGCGTCGTCATGCGCTTTGTTCAGAATAAGCGCCAGGGCAAAACATGGATAGAAAAGAACCAGAAGAGGATGGGCTGCAGCCTCTTCCCTGAAGCGACGCATCAATTCCGTTGCACGCTCGAATTCGCCGGAAATCAGTGCTTCACAGGCTTGCACGGGCAGCAACTCAGGTTGGAAAGGAGCCGTCATTTCCGCCCCCCTCACCAATGCGAAGCCCTCATCCCGCCTTTCCCCGAACCAGAACAATGCGCAGGCCAGCAATAGACGTCCAATACCGCTTTCCGGCACACGATCCACAAATGCCCGAGCCGCTTTGATCGCCTCTTCTCCAGCAGACTTTCCAATGTCCCAAACGGCAACCAGACGGTTCACTGTCCAGACAAAATAGATGGATGAATTCTCCGGAGATTTTTCGAGCACCTCCCGTAAGATAGCTTCCGATTCAATTTGCGACTGACAATCGCCCCGGATCAGCAAGGCCAGAGCACGAAGGGCAATCTCCACTGGCGTCAATGTCTCGATCTTGCGCGGCGCAATGCGACGTGCGGAAGCGAACATCATCCTCCAGAGATTTTCAGAGGCAACTC
>JAAYUA010000072.1 GCA_012517935.1 Acetobacter sp.
CATGGAGGTCGAATGTTTTGTGAACAATTTATCTGTGCTTCGCGGATGAAGAATCCGGAAGAATTTTCCAGAATGTTCTGATGATCGCGACATCAAGCACGTCTGTTTCTGATGTTACGCACAAAGAAATCTTTTCGAGTGGCCGAGTGAAATTCAAGGTCTTTTTGTCAGAAGAAGGATCACCAACAGGAAAAATCATTATTGAAAGAGGCGTGTCGTCTGTCACCAAAGATGAACTGACGACACAAGATGCAGCATTGGGCTGTCACAGCCTCCGTGGTGTTTTCTTATGCTTGGCGTGGTTTTGCATGGCGAATGAACCACCAGCATGCCGCGATAAAGACGATCAGCCCGCCGATCATGGTGAAAGTTTCGCTGCCGGGGCCTGTCACAGCCAGCGCGGAATCTGATCCGCTGATGCCGGAAACAGCGGCCAGTCCTACGCCGACAAGGCTTTCTCCGACAATCAGACCTGAAGCGATCATCATGCCTGGACCAGCTTCGCCTTCACGGTGTTTGCGGTGTAGCATCCATCCGATGATGGCGCCGATCCCCAGTGTTACGGAGATATCGGGGGGAAGATAGAGACCGATTCCAACAGCAAGGGGCGGAAGGCTCATGCGGAATCTGCGCAGGATTCTGTCGGCAATAATGAGAACACCACCAAGGAAACAGCCAAGAAGCAGCATGGACCAGTCGAGAGTGCGATTCAGCATGCCATCGGCGATCATGACGACCAGAGCCGGCTGTGGCGCGGAAAGAGCATGTGATGGATCCATACCTGGTCGTGGCATGGCGCCAGGAAATCCATATGCCTGATAAAGCAGATTCAGAACCGGAGGAATGACGGCGGCACCGATCAGACAGCCGACGATCAGGACAACTTCCTGCTTCCATGGGGAAGCCCCGACAAGCTGTCCGGTTTTGAGGTCCTGTAGATTATCATTTGAAATGGCGGACGCCGCAGTGATGGCCGACAGAAGAATAATAGTGAAAGCGATGGCCAGATGATGATGATCTGCGGACATGGAAGCAGGAAGCAGGCCTGATGCTTCCGCTCCAAGCAACAGAAGACAGATCAGAACGTTGGCGATCAACGTTATGCCCGAAATGGGTGATGAAGAAGATCCGACCAGACCGGCCATATATCCGCAGGCTGAGGCTGTCAGAAAACCGAACATAAGGAACAGAACGGTTCCACCAAATGCCAGAGGTATGGCGTATCCCGTGGAGGGGGCAAGGAAGACATAGAAAAGCGCGAAGAGGATGGCAGAGGATATGGCGGCTATAATACTGATGATTTTGGGAGAAAGATCAGAGTCATCGGTTGAGAGTCCTCCTTTGCTGGAAGCAAGGGCTGAGCGGATGCCTTGGGCGACGGGCTTTGCGAGTTCGCCAAGGGTCCAGGTAGAGGCGACAGCTATTGCGCCGGCACCGATGAAACGGACCTGATGTGACCATATCGACATAGCCAGAGGCAATGGGGCCAGATGTTCGAGGTTACTGCTCGTAGCTGTCATCCAGGGGACGGCTATGCCCCATGCGATCGCAACACCTGCGAGCATGGCCATCCCGCCCGCGATGCCGACCAGATACCCTGCGCCGATCAAGGCCATGGAGAAGCTTGATGTATAACGAAAGACCGCCTGCCCCGCAGTGAAGACGTATGAGAAACCGTCTGAGAACAGACGGAGTCCTCCGGACAGGAATGTAATTCCGCCGGAAATTGCGGCCCCACGCAGCAGCAGTTTCAGACGAAGAACGGCGCTTTCTGCACCTTCGGTGGTTTCTCCTGCGCGCAGAATTTCAGCGGCGGCAACGCCTTCCGGATAGATAAGGGGGGAGTTTTTCACAAGTGCGTGACGCAATGGGATGGTGAACAGAACGCCAGCAATGCCGCCTGCCGCAGTCAGTCCTGCGACCATCATCCATGGAAAAGATGCCCAGTGTCCGATCAGGATCAGGGCGGGAAAGGTGGAGAACACGCAAGAGAGGGTTCCCGCCGCCGATGCCTGACTTTGCACCATGTTGTTTTCCAGGATGGAGCTTTTTCCCAGAAGACGCAGAAACGCCATGGAGATGACGGCTGCGGGAATGGAGGATGCAAAAGTCAGTCCGATTTTCAGAGCCAGACATATATTTGAGGCAGTGAAGACAACCGTGATCAGGGCACCAAGGAACAGGCCACGAAAGGTAAGTTCGGCAGGACGGGCCATAAATTACTCCAGATGGCCTTGCTGGCCCTCTTTTGTGTGAACAGGATTGCCGATAACCATAGAGGAAGAGGGACTGGGTGTCAGTCGTGATGGGGAAGGAAAGTGCTTGTGTGCTGCGTGCAGCGCCACCTTCTTCTGGCGAATGATGGAAGGGACGGAAGGTAGAAAGTGGATTTGAATGAAAGCGACTGAAGCAAAGGCAGGATTTTTCATGCGGCCTGTGATCTGCGTGTTTGCACTTCTGATGTTTTTGCCATGGGCCGGATCGGCTCTTGCTGAAGATACCTCTTCCAATCTCATTTCCGGTCCCAGCACAATCGCCACGGATGAATCCCTGTCTGCCATGGGGAAAAAGATTTCCGATATCATCAGCATGCGTGCTGAGGCGAACGGTCCGCCGGGAGCTTCACAGGTGACGCTTGCGACCCGTCAGGCTGCTGCGGTTCAGGCGCAGGCTGCCGATATTATCAGGCGACTTGAGCCTTATGAAAGTCTTCTTCAGTCCTTGCGTGACGTTCTTGGTCCTGTGCCTACAGCGGGAGCACAGTCTGAAAGTCAGGCGATAGTTCATCAGCGTGAAGTGATTGGTAAGGCCAGCGTTGATCTCGAAAATCGTCTGAAGCAGGCAAAACTGTATCTTCTTGAAGCCGGGCAGTTGCTGACATCGCTCGGGCAGAAGGGAACGGATGTTCAGCAGGCCAATCTGTTCAGGTATCAGCCTGCCCTGGTTGGCACGGCATTCTGGCGTGGTTTGATGCTGGAGCGTGGGCATCTGATGACGAGTGTTGGAAACCTGTTTTCTGATATCGGGTTTTTTATTAAAAAAGCCACCGTTTCTAGCAATATCTGGCAGATTTTCCTGTCTCTTCTTTTCATTGCGCTATCTGTATCAGGTGTGATTTCCGGTCGTCGGGTCTGCCGACGTGTGGCTCGGAATATTATTCCGGAAGGGCATTTGCGCTTAAGTGTTGCTGCATTCAGCTATGTTGTCGTGGCAGTTGTTCTTGCATGTTTGGCTGTGCAGATCGCTTTGACGGCGCTGGGGATCGTTTCTGACGTTTCCGAAAATGATGCGGCCCTGTTTCTGGAAACCCTGTTTACACAAATTCCCGTTTGCGTCGTTGCCATAACGCTTGGTCGAGGCATGCTATCGGGGCGGAATCCGGAGTGGCGGCTTCTGCCGGTTACCGATAAGGCAGCTCATTTTCTCAGGAATTTTCCTTACTGGTTTGGCTTCATTCTTTTGCTGCGTGGTCTGAGCCGTTATGTCAGCATTTCGGGCGAATATGGTCCGATTTTCGTTGAGATGACGGAAGCGTTGTTTGTTTTTGCTTCTGGTCCTCTTCTTTTTTCCATTCCCCGCGTCATGTCGCGTTATCCATCTCATGAACGGGAAAATGGAATAGGGCAGTTGGGTCGTTCCGCCGCCATGTTGACTGCCTGCATGCTGAGTGTGGCAACATTCAGCGGGTATGCTCATCTTGGATATGTTGTGATGTCATGGATCTGTTCCATGAGTCTCTCTGTCCTTGCGGCTGTGCTGTGCTGGATGCTCGTGCGTGATTTCTGCACGACAATGTTGACACCGACGGGGCGTGCAGGGCGTTTTTTGATTCGCCTTGGAATGTCTGCTTCTGTCATCAGCCAGACTTCGGTTGTCTTTAGTGGCCTTTTCTCTGTGTTCCTGTTTTTTCTGCTTGGTGCAGTGGCGGAATCCGGCGGTAGTTTTGATCCGGAAATCCTTCTCGGGAATATCAGATATATGCTGGTGGGCCAGAAAATAGGGCGGATCAGTCTTTCCTATGATGTGATTCTTCAGGTGATCATTATTCCGGTTGCTTCCGGCTATGCTTTGAAAATCATCAGAAAATGGATGAAGGATCGCCTGTTCCCGGTGACATCTCTCGACACAGGCGCGCGCGTTTCCATTCTGGCTATTTTTACTTACACAGCGTGGATTCTTATTGGTCTTACAATGCTTTCGGTTCTGGGAATTACGGTGCAGAGCATGACATGGGTGGTGAGTGCCCTGTCTGTTGGCATTGGTTTTGGTCTTCAGTCCATCGTTCAGAATTTTGTATCCGGTATTATTCTTCTGGCTGAACGTCCGGTAACGATCGGAGATACGGTTGAGATAGCGGGTGTGAAGGGAGATGTGAAAAAAATCAGTGTCCGCTCGACGGATCTGAGTCTCTCCGATGGTTCCACAATGATCGTTCCAAATTCACAGTTTATTACATCGGCCGTGAAAAACAGGACATTGGGATATCCGCTGGGTTCGGTATCTGTTCTGATTTCACTGCCTTTAACACTGGATGTTGCTCGTTCCTTGCAGGTTCTGGAAGAGGTTGTAAAAGATGCTCCCGGTCTCCTGCCGGAGCCAGTGCCTGTTGTCAGTGTTGCAGATATCGGAAAGGATTATGTATCGATTGAAGCAACAGGAAAAACCAGGCATCCGAAGGATGTTGCTTCTGTTCAAAAGGCTTTGCGTCTGTTGATGTGGGAAGCGCTGGAACAGAAGGATCTTATGAAAACGTCTTGAACTGCCTTTCAAGATCATGCTGTGAATATGTGCAAGCTGATGAAAGGCACAGGATCAGACATTTATACGTTTTGATATATGTTACCGCGGCATCATGGTGCCAGTCTCCAGAAGACGCTGGTGCCATGAAAGTGCTTCGGAAAGGATATGAGGTGTATCTCCGCCCGGCTGGCGTTCAGCGCGCTGCATATAATCCAGAAGCAGCGGGCGATAGTCAGGATGAGCGCAATGGGTGATGATTTGTCGTGCCCGATCCCGTGCGCACAGGCCGCGCAGATCGGCTACGCCCTGTTCTGTTACCACGACCTGAACATCCTGATTGATGTGATCAACGTGGGATGCCATTGGAACGATAGACGAAATGGCGCGATTTTTCGCGATAGATGGTGTCATGAAAATGGACAGCATTGCACTTCTGGAAAAATCACCAGAGCCCCCGATTCCATTCTGCACGCGCGAACCTGCAACCCGGGTTGAATTGACGTTGCCGTAGATATCGACTTCGATTGCTGCATTCATGGTGATTGCATTCATCGAACGTACGACGGATGGGTTGTTGCTGATTTCCTGGGGGCGCAGGACAATCTTGTCACGCAGACTGTGCATGTGTTCGTTGACGAAATCAGCAGAGGCCGGGCTGAGATAAAAGGCTGCTCCTGAAATGGCCGTCATTTTTCCGCTGCGCAGCATGTCCAGCATGCCATCTTGAATGACTTCTGTATAAGCAGTCAGATTTTCGAAGGGTGCATTTGCCAGACCGCCCATGACAGCGTTGGCAATGTTGCCAACACCCGATTGCAAAGGCGGCAAGGTGCGTGGCAAGCGACCGCGTGCTACTTCATTCTGCAGAAAATCGATGATATGTCCGGCGATAATTGCGGCATCGGGTTCTTCCCGGAAAGATATGCTCTGTTCTGCTTCATGTGTGAACACGATTGCCGCGATCTTGTCGGGATCTACGTGCAGAGCTGTCTGGCCGACACGCATGCCTGGTGTCGAGATTTGTGCCAGAGTTGCTGCAGCATCTGAGGAAGACGTGTTCCAGATATCGTGCAGCCCTTCGATTTCGGGGGTGTGCCACGTATTGATTTCGATAATGACCTTGTCGGCCAGATGGAGCCAGGTCTGGGCATTGCCGATTGCAAAAGTGGGTATGATTCCACCATCTGTTCGGATCAGAGCGGCTTCGACGATAGCCACGTCGACCTTGCCAAAAAACCCCATCCGCGCCCATGGCGCTACACGACTGAGATGTGTGTCAACATAGGCAATACTGCCTGTGTTGATTTTTTTGCGCATGGTCGGGTCGCTCATATATGGCAGGCGGAAGCTGACTGCATCCGCATCAGCCAGCACACCATCGACATCGGTCATGGTCGAAGCGCCGGTAAATAACCTGAGGGCAAAGGGTTCGCCCTGCGCGTGCAACTCTTTTGCCATGGCTGCGATAGCTCGTGTCACGGCTTTGGGCGTGCCACCGGCGCCGAAACCGCTGGTGGCAATCGTTTCCTTGTTTTTTACCAGCCGGGCTGCTTCATCGGCGGTCATCACTCTGTCGCGAAATGCGTGGTATCCGATCCGTTCTGTTTTCATGGTCTGTCAGGCTTTCCCGTTTGCTTCGGTTTTGGAAAGGCCGAAGCGTTTTTTCTTGTTTTCTCAGGGCAGTTCCACAGCCATGGCGATTGCTTCGCCACCACCGATACAGGCCGAGGCCATGCCTTTGTGTTGGCCCCGTGCCTGAAGGGCGTGGATCAGAGTCGTGACCAGCCGGGCGCCAGTCGCTCCAATGGGGTGGCCGAGCGCACAGGCACCGCCGTTGACATTCAGCCGTTCACTGGGAATGTTCAGTTCTTTCTGCGCGACCATGGCCGTGACAGCGAAAGCTTCGTTTACTTCGAACAGATCGACATCCTGCACACGCCAATCGACCTGTTTCAGAAGTTTTTCCATGGCGGGTACTGGGGCTATTGTAAAATCCCGTGGAGCCATCGCATGAACTGAATAGCCCCTGATCGTTGCAAGAATTGGCAGTCCAAGTTTTTCAGCATGTGTCCGTCGCGTCATGACCAGAGCTGCCGCACCGTCGGCAATGCCTGAAGAACTTGCCGGAGTTATGGTGCCATCCTTGCCGAAAGCTGGTCGCAGGGTCGGGATTTTTTGCGGATCGGCCTTGAGAGGATTTTCATCCTGACTGATCACAACATCGCCTTTTCTGGTTTTGATGGTGACAGGCGTGATTTCGTCGGTGAATGCACCACTTTCCACGGCCTCGCGGGCCCGATCAAGGGTCTGGATGGCGTAGTCGTCCTGCTGCTCACGGGTAAAACCGTATTGTTTTACGGTCAGTTCCGCGAAATTTCCCATAAGTTGGCCGGGTTCATAGGCATCTTCCAGACCGTCATAGAACATGTGATCATAAATCTCACCGTGACCAAGTCTGTAACCAGAACGGGCTTTTTTCAGAAGATAAGGGGCATTGGTCATATTTTCCTGCCCACCTGCGACCAGAAGATTGGCCGATCCGGCAGTCAGCGCGTCATATCCCATTCCCATGGCCATCATGCCCGAGCCGCACAATTTATTGACGTTCAGGGTGGGGGTGCTGAATGGCAAGCCGCCATGATGGGCGGCCTGACGCGCCGGGCTCTGACGCAGGCCTGCGCTCAGCACACAGCCCATGAACACGTTGTCAACCAGAGCGGGATCTATGCCACTGCGTGTGACAGCAGCGCGGATGGCAGTTGCACCCAGAAAGGGTGTCTCGATCGTGGAAAAATTTCCCTGGAACCAGCCAATGGGTGTGCGCGCTGCCGAAACGATGACGATGGAATCAGAAACAGTCATTTTCAAAAACTCCCTGGAATGTGGCTGGATCAGCCCAATATGTTCACCAGTTCCGGAACAACGGTGAAAAGATCGCCAACGAGACCGAAGTCAGCGACATTGAAAATGGGAGCATCAGGATCCTTGTTGATCGCAACGATCACTTTCGAATCTTTCATCCCCGCGAGATGCTGGATGGCTCCGGAAATACCAATTGCGAGATAAAGCTCGGGAGCAACGATCTTGCCTGTTTGCCCCACTTGCAGGTCATTGGGCGCGTATCCGGCATCCACTGCTGCGCGGGATGCTCCGATGGCAGCGTGCAAACGCTCGGCCAATGGTGTGAGCACTGTCTGAAAGGCCTGAGCCGATCCCAGACCGCGTCCACCCGAGATGACGATCCGCGCAGAAGTCAGTTCTGGCCGTTCACTTTTCGTCAGTTCCTCACTCACGAAATGTGCTTTCCATGCTTTGGATGGCAGGCTGATATTTTCCTCTGGTGCTGCGGTCGTGGTCTGGGGGGAGGCGTCGAAAGCGGAACTGCGTATGGTGACGACCTTGAACGCATCACTGCTTTTCACGGTTTCGATAGCGTTTCCGGCATAGATTGGTCGTTCGAACGTGTCGGCAGCGATGACGCGTGTGATATCAGAGACCTGCATCACATCGCGTCGGGCGGCGACGCGGGGCAGGATATCCTTGCCGATAGAGGTCGCGGCCGCGATGACGGCTGTGTAGTCTTTGCTCAGTTCGATCAGAAGTTCCGCCACCGGTTCGGCGAGCAGATGCGCCAAGGTGGGATCATCGGCCACGAGAACCTTGTCCACGCCGGATACATGCGCTGCGGCCTGGGCAACGGGTCCGACGTTTTCACCTGCGACAAGAATATGAATGGCGTCACCCATGTAACGGGCGGCACTAACAGCGCGTGCTGTAGCGTCATTCAAAGAGTGTCCGTCATGGTCAGCGAGAATAAGAATCGTCATGTCATTGCTCTTTCCGTTCGGGTTGCCGGTCTCAGATCACCCCGGCGGTGCGCAACTCGGTGACGAGTTCGTTTGCATCGGCAACGCGGCGTCCGGGCTTGCGGGGTTCGGGGGACTTGACGTTCAAGACGTTCAGCCGCGTCTCGATATTCACCCCGCAAACCGAAACAGGGGTGATATCCAGTGCTTTTTTTCGTGCTTTCATAATGTTGGGCAGAGAGCAGTGGCGTGGTTCGTTCAGGCGCAGGTCGGTCGTCACCACCGCCGGGAGTGGCATGGCGAGTGTCTGATGTCCGCCGTCGACCTCACGCGTGACATGTAGTGTATCTGCTTCCATTTTCAGGGCAGAGGCGAATGTTGCCTGTGGCCAGTCCAGAAGAGCTGCCAGCATCTGGCCGGTCTGGTTGCAATCATCGTCCACGGCCTGCTTGCCGAGAATAATCAGATCCGGCTTTTCTTCTTCTGCAACGAAGCGGATCAGTTTGGCTGCGGTCAGAGGTTCGATAGGCTGGTCGGTTTCGATCAGACGCGCACGATCTGCCCCCATGGCCATGGCCTGTCGCAAAACATCCTGCGCTTTGGCTGTGCCGATGGAGATTACGATTATCTCCTCGGCCAGTCCTTTTTCCTTGAGCCGAACAGCTTCCTCGACCGCAATTTCACAAAACGGGTTGATCGACAGTTTCATGCCTGACAGATCAATGCCGCTTCCGTCCGTTTTCACACGGGGACGCATATTCGCATCCAGAACCATCTTTATAGGAACAAGAATTTTTTTCATGGCGTTTTATCTTCTCTTGTCGTGTTCTGTCAGAACATCTCGTCGGTCGGAGCCATGATTGATCCTGCGCCCGCGCTGATCTGCTGGCTCAGTGCGGTGGCTTGTGGCAGCACCCGCTGCATGAAGAAGGTTGCTGTTGCGCGTTTGTGCTGCACGCGTGCTTCCGGCAGGGTTTGTCCGGGGGAAGTGCAGGCCAGAACCATACGCACCCACATCCAGCCGAAGCTGACCAGCGCGAACAGCCGTAGATAATCGACGGCAGCAGCATTGCGGTCATCGGCGTTTGCGAGATCACCACTGACAAGTCGGGTTGTAATATCCTCGAGTTGCTTCAGTGCGGTGCGTAATGGCTCGGCCAGAGCAGAGGTGTATTTGTCTTCTGCCGCGTCGGCGAGTGTCTTGTGAATCTCGGCGAAATAGGCACGAACCGGACGTCCATCGGCGAGGC
>JAAYUA010000073.1 GCA_012517935.1 Acetobacter sp.
AGCAACAGGTCATCAGGAGGATGCAGAGGTATTGCACCTCTTCCATTTTGTGTTGGGCGAAGATCAGACATTCTGAAACGATAAAAGGTTAAAATCCTGCCGTATCGACATCTGGTTTTGGTGGCTCATCAGGTCGATTGTCCGGGAATTGGGGAGCTAATCAACGTTAATCAGGTTGTGATCCACATCGTCAGAGAGCAGTCATATGATGCGGGGAGATATTCATCCTTGATTGGCTGAGAGAAGCTCTTCACCCCCATCCTTGAGTGGTTTGGTATTTGCAAGCCAGTGCTCGGAGGATGGTTATGCGAGCGTGTTCGCTCTGAATGAAAATCTGATTCTACCTCTTCCGGAACGTGGATCATCACTTCAAATAGCTCGACAAAAGAGAGCGTGCAGGCGATATGCTGGCGCCAGCCATGGCTCTTGATCCCGCTTTCCTTGAAGAACTGCGTGCCCGCACCCCGCTGGCGTCCTTGATTGGACGCAGGGTGAAGCTTGCCCGTTCGGGACGCAACTGGAAGGGTTGCTGTCCCTTTCATGGCGAAAAGACGCCATCATTTTATGTCTATGATGATCATTTCCACTGTTTCGGATGTGGCGTGCATGGTGATGCGATCAGCTTCGTCATGCAGATGGATGGTCGCAGTTTCCCGGAGGCTGTCCAGCAACTGGCTGGGGAGGTCGGACTCGATGTGCCGCAGCCGACGCGTGAAGCAAGAGAGCAGGCGGTCCGGAAGCGTGGGCTGGAAGAGGTTCTGGAAGCTGCCCAGCAAGTGTTCGCCCGCCATCTTCAGGAACCAGCAGGGCGGACGGCCAGAGACTATCTTCGGCAACGCGGCGTTTCTGATGAGATGATACAGTCCTTCGGGCTGGGTTGGGCGCCTGAAGGGCGGGGAACGCTGACATCCATTCTTGGTGGTCAGGGCATTACGCCGGAAATGATGGCTGAAGCCGGCCTGATGAGGTTCGGGGAGGATGGCAGGCCGAATGGGGAACTGTTTCGTGGTCGTGTGATGTTCCCGATCCGTGATCGCCGGGGCACTTTGGTGTCTTTCGGTGCGCGGACGATGGGTGATCATCAGCCGAAATATCTGAATGGACCTGAGACAGGACTTTTTTCAAAGCGGAGACTCCTGTTCGGTTATGATCGCGCACGTGCGGCATTGCGTGCGCCAAAGGCGTCACGTGATGATGTGCCCTCTGATCTGATCGTGGTTGAAGGCTATATGGATGTTATCGCTCTGCATCAGGCCGGTTTTTCTGGTGCCGTAGCGCCTTTGGGAACAGCACTGACGGCGGATCAGCTGGAAATGCTGTGGCAGTCATCTTCATCGCCTGTGTTGTGTCTGGATGGAGATGCAGCCGGGCGCAGGGCTGCGGTCAGAGCCACGACGACGGCGTTGCCGCTGTTGTCGATGGATCGCTCCCTCAGATTGTGCATGCTGCCGGAAGGAGAAGATCCCGACAGTCTCCTGCGCTCAGGTGATGGGCGTATGCGCATGGCTGGTCTTCTTGCCGGGGCGCGTCCGTTGTCGGAAGTGCTGTTCGATCTTCTCGCCGAAGGAACGCCGCCGGATGCCGGACCGGAAGCGCGCGCGGCCTTGCGGAAAAGCCTGACGGAAGCAGCCGAGCAGATTACGGACAAGACGCTGGCTTCAGAATATCGCACGACATTACTGGACCGGTTTTTCGCGGTTTTCCGACAGAGAGGACGCAGTCCCTCATCGAGAAAATGGACGGAGAAAGGGGGAGGGAAAGCAGGTGTCATTTTGCCTGCGGTTGAGTCCGATGCTGTGATGCAGCGGCAGTCGATGCTGGCGGCGCTTGTTCTGAAAGATCCCTCTGTTCTTGGTTCGGTGGAGGATGCGTGGTGTCAGCTGGATCTTCCGGAATCCATGGCGGAACTGAGAGCCGCGGTTCTGGATCTGGTGCATGAAATGGGCAGCAGCACGGCGGAGGAAGATCCGGAGAAGCTGATGCAGGCACTTGCAGAGGAAGGATTGGGTGAGCAGGCAACTTCTGTTCTGAGGTCTGCGTTCCTACCTCTGACAGGGGGAATGCGTAATGACGGGATGACGGATGCTCCGGCGATCAGCCGTTGGTGGCATTTTTTTGGCACGCTTAACGGACCAGCTTTTGTTGCAGAGGTCCGGCGTGAAATCGAGGCATGGACAGCGCGTGGTTGCGAACCGGAGGAATGGGAAAGGCTAAGGCCCAGACTTGAAGCAGCGGAACGCATTCGTCGGGGGGATGATGGCTTGTAGGCAATGCCTGCAGGCATGTGCCAGCGCGATATAAATCACCTTCACCGATAAACAATGCGCGGACAGGTCTTGACTTAGAGGGTGGGATCGACCACCTCCACGCTGCCTGATTTTTTACTGGTGTGTAGCGAAAACCATTTTCCGTGTCTGGTTGGCGCGGTTCTTAGCGGGGGGAGAAGATTCTCGATATGGCGACCAAGACCGCTCCAGGCAATGGCACGGCCACCGCAGAGACAGATGGTGATGGCTCCACACAGAACACGCAGTCCGGTGCAGTAAAGCGGCTGATCGCGAAAGGCCGTGAGCGCGGTTACGTTACGTTTGATGAACTGAATGCACTTCTGCCGCAGGACCAGATGTCCTCGGAACAGATTGAGGACGTCATGGCGGTCCTCTCTGAAATGGGCATTCAGGTCGTTGAAAACGAAGAGAACGAGGAAGCCGAGAACAGCAGCGAGGAAGCGCAGTCTTCTTCTTCCGAAGGCGAAGAAGAGGAGGAGGAGGAAGCTTCTCCTGAAACCCCTGACGGCGCTCCTGCGACGGTTGGCAATGTTAACGAAAATGCAGGTCGGACGGACGATCCAGTCCGCATGTATCTGCGCGAAATGGGGTCGGTCGAGCTTCTGTCCCGCGAAGGCGAAATCGCCATCGCGAAGCGTATTGAGGCTGGTCGTAATGAAATGATTGGCGGGCTTTGCGAAAGCCCGCTGACATTCCGCGCCATCATTTCATGGCATGAGCGCCTTAAAGTCGGCGATATGCTTCTGCGTGATATCGTTGACCTTGAGGCGATGCAGGCTGGGAACAACGAAGGCGTTCCGGGGGAAGGCGAAGGGGAAGAAGATCCCGAGGGGAACGAAGTCGAGAACGACGAGGCTGAAGAGTCCGAAGAGTCCGAGATGGAGGGTGAGGGCAGTGGCCTTTCCCTGTCTGCTCTGGAAGAGAAGCTGAAGCCGGAAATCCTTATCCAGTTTGAGGAAATCGAGCCTCTTTATGCCAAACTGCAGAAAATGCAGGAAAAGCGTATTGGTGCGCTGACAAACGGTGAGGAACAGTCCGACAAGTCGGAGGCTGCATATCTCGCTCTCCGACAGGATCTCGTGGCGAAAGTTGAGCAGGTTCACCTGCACAATAATCGTATCGAGGAACTGGTTTTCCAGATGAAGGATCTGTTCCGGAAGCTGAACTCACTGGAAGGCCGCATGCTGCGTCTGGCGGAAAGCTGCCGCGTTTCGCGTGAAGACTTCCTGCTGAAATATCGCGGTCTTGAGCTGGATCCGGGCTGGATGGCAATGGCTTCGGGCCTGCCAGCGAAGTCATGGAAAAACTTCGTTGCGAAACACAGCGACGAGATCGAAAAACTGCGTGCTCAGGTTGCTGACCTTGCGCATAATACTGGTCTTTCGGTCAGTGAATTCCGTCGTGTTTATGCGACTGTTGCCCGAGGTGAGCGCGATTCCGCGCGTGCAAAAAAGGAAATGATCGAGGCCAATCTGCGTCTCGTGATTTCGATTGCCAAGAAATATACCAACCGTGGCCTTCAGTTCCTTGATCTGATTCAGGAAGGCAATATCGGCCTGATGAAGGCGGTTGATAAATTCGAATATCGTCGCGGCTACAAATTTTCGACCTATGCGACCTGGTGGATTCGTCAGGCGATCACGCGTTCGATCGCGGATCAGGCGCGGACGATCCGTATTCCGGTTCATATGATCGAGACGATCAATAAGCTGGTTCGCACATCGCGTCAGATGCTGCATGAGATCGGGCGTGAACCTGCCCCGGAAGAACTGGCTGAAAAGCTGGGTATGCCGCTTGAGAAGGTCCGTAAGGTTCTGAAAATCGCGAAAGAGCCGATTTCTCTCGAAACACCGATCGGTGACGAGGAAGACAGCCATCTGGGCGATTTCATCGAAGACAAGACGGCAATCATTCCTCTGGATGCGGCGATTCAGACCAATCTGCGTGAGGCAACGACGCGCGTTCTCGCATCCTTGACCCCGCGTGAAGAACGTGTCCTGCGCATGCGTTTCGGTATTGGCATGAATACGGATCATACGCTTGAGGAAGTTGGACAGCAGTTCAACGTGACCCGTGAGCGTATTCGTCAGATCGAGGCAAAGGCGCTTCGCAAGCTGAAACATCCGAGCCGCAGCCGGAAGCTTCGCTCGTTCCTCGACGATAACTGAGATTGGTGATGTCGGTGCGGATGACAGAGCCGCTGACCCATCTTCGGGTGGATATCAGCTTTCTGGACATGATTTCCGCACCGTCATCTCCAGCCCGTTCCTTGCCTGAGGGTTGGTCGGTTGAATCCGATGTGCGTCTGACCATTGGCGATTATCGTGCGCTTTATGATGCTGTTGGGCGTCCGTGGTGCTGGTGGATGCGCACGGTCATGTCGGATGCAA
>JAAYUA010000001.1 GCA_012517935.1 Acetobacter sp.
ACGTTTTCGGTCGTCACTTGTGTCGCAAAATCTCCAGCCAGAAGCATGGCGCGCGCTTTTGCACGCGTCAGTTTGCCAGAAGAGGTCTGAGGCAGAGAGTGAGGCGGCACCAGAACGACATCGACGTCAACGCCGTGAAGGCGTCTGAAAACCCGGGTGACTTCTTCTTTCAGTTCATCCCGACGTTCCGGAGTTGAAAGACGGCACTGCACCAGTGCGACAATCCGCTCCTGTTCTTCATCGTCCACCGAGAACACGGCAACGTCACGCGAACGAAGCCCCTGCACTTCTTGTTCAGCGGACCATTCAAGATCCTGCGGCCAGATATTGCGGCCGTTGATGATGATCAGATCCTTGGCGCGTCCGGTGACGACGATCTGACCATCAAGCATATAGCCCAGATCACCTGTGTTGAGCCATTTGTCGGAATCCAGCGCTTCCTTCGTTTCCTCAGGCAGGCCGTAATAGCCGCTCATCAGGCTGGGACCCTTGACGTAGATATTGCCTATCTTGCGTTCGGGCAGTGCTGCCCCTTTGCTGTCGCGAATTTCGATCTGATGATTGGGCAGGGGCTGACCACACAGCACAAACGTGCGCAGGGGGATGGAAACATCTTCAGATGCAACCGCAAGCCCTTCATTTTCCAGACGACGGAGATCAACAGTGTCAGTACGGAGACCTGTGTCCAGAGGAGCAAAGCTGATGGCCAGTGTCGCTTCTGCCATGCCGTAGCTTGGCACAAAGGCCTTTTCGCTGAACCCGGCAGAGGCGAAGCGCTCAGCGAATTCTTCAAGTGCCTGGGTGCGGATCATATCACCACCAATTCCGGCGACTCTCCAATGCGACAGGTCCAGATCCGGTGCCGGTGGTCGGCGGGAGCACAACTCGAATCCGAAGGATGGGCTGTAGGACAGTGTTCCCCGATTGCGGGAAATAAGGTCGAGCCACACATGCGGACGACGCGCAAAATCACGGGTAGGAAGCAGGTCGACACTCAACTGACAGGTCATCGGGGTCAGAAAGAATCCGACCAGTCCCATGTCATGATAGAGGGGGAGCCATGAAACGCAGTGATCACCGGTGGGTCGAACTTTTAGACCATCGCGGCAGATTGCTTCGGCGTTTGCCATGCCTGAACGATGGGTGACGCAGACGCCTTTGGGGAAGCGAGTGCTGCCGGAAGAGAACTGCAGGTAAGAGAGAGCATCCGGAGAAATGTCCGGAAGGTCATGATCGGCAACTGGAAGAGCCAGGAGCTGTTCCGGGGAGCCCCCGAAACGCAGGTCGAAGGGAGAGACGATTTCTTCCGTCCAGCCGGCTATCAGCTTGGGAACGATCACGACTGATGATTCTGAACTGCTGATCATGCCGTGCAGGGTGGCGATATAACTTTCGCGGCCCCCGAAAGCGACAGGCAGAGGCATCGGGACAGCAACCAGACCAGCATACTGACAAGCATAGAAAACGCGTGCGAAATCGCCATCGCTATCGGCAATGATGGCAACACGTTCACCCTGTTGCAGCCCCAGCCCAAGCAGACGGCGTGCCGTGTCCTGCGCTTCCTGCCGCAAACGTGCGTAGGACAGGACTTCCAGAAGCTGCCCACGTCCGGAATAGATATTGTAGCCTGCTGCACCGGTCGCGGCATAGTCGAGCGCCGCCGTGAAGGTGGAGAAGTTGCCAAGTCGGCGTGCTGTGCCTGACTGACTGCACGGAACTGCGATCGCGGCTGCAGGGGCAATGTCCGTGTCGGAAACAGGCATACGGGTAATGACGTTCATCAGCTGGCCATTCTCAGGTAATCGACAATCGCATCAGCCCCGACCGGGGCCGTTGGTGTCTCTCCGGTGAGGTCGAAAGTGTCGCGTATATAATCTTTTTGCCGTTCAATGAAATCATTGTGTGTGGCGAAAGCGTGGCCAGCAGCATCAATAATGTCATCGGACGTACTGCGAACATGCCCGAGCGACCAGAAACGGTAGTCCGGTTTGTCTTCCCATAATGCATTATGCGCGTTCATGAAAAGGCAGGGGCGTGGTCTTACAAGGAATTCTGCGACTTGTGAACTGACATCTCCCAAATAAAGATCCGAGCCCATCGTGTATGTCATATCAAGGCTGCACGGACTGCCGGGATCGATCAGGATGTTCGGGTGTCCGTCAAATCTGTTGTGCAACTGTTCGACTTCTTTGCGGTTATTATCGAATAAACGGTAATGCGGAGCAAAGATAAGGTTATACTGATTCTGGTTTGCAAAATGATTAAGAATATTCAATCCGAAGCGCGGCCATGAAGAGAGCCGGCGGCTGAAGTGCGGATTGTAAAGAATGGTCGGGCGATCATTGTCGAACAATCTGGGACGAGAAGGCTGCAGGCGCCGCACCATATCGAATTTTGCATAGACCCCAGTCTTGTAACGTCCGGGGCGAATGGAACCATCCGCCAGAAGGCGTTGTTCGAGCTTGCGCCCCGCCATCAGAACATAATCGAACAAACGCACATCTCTGGCAAAACCGACAGCGCGATCTCCTGCTCCGTGACGGGTCCAGATCATGCGAGGTGTACTGACGCCCAATTTGCGCAAATAGAGGGAGGTGCGTTCAGGGACGACGACAGCCTGAAACGAGGAGAAATAATTTTTGTTGTAAAAAAGGCTCGCCAGTTTGGACATAACCGTATGCCCGTGACGTTCTACATGCTGCCGGATCAGTCTGGGAAGCTTCAGGAGTTCAAACTGCACGGAGACGCCGGGATAGAATGAGGCCAGATGGCGCGCATAGTCCAGATGAGTGGCTGTAGCGCAGGCAATATGCACGCTGATGTCGCTGTGACGTCCTGCGGTCTCCATCGCAATGGGGAGGGAATGCAGCGTCTGGTGTGGCTGGGCAATGTAAGGAAAAAGTATGCGCATCAGTCTATTAGGTGTCCGTTTTTGTCCTGCGGTTACCCATGATGAAACCCAGCTGCATCAACAAGAGTAAGCCCGTGGCCCCGAACAGGGTTGGTCCAGCTCCCCCCAGACCGTAGATGTTCACCATAATGACCAGAAGGGGCAGATACAGTAACGTATCCAGTGCTCTGGATATGATCACTGCTGCCGTCCTGTGCATGGTGAACAGTAACGGTTCCAAGGGCAAACCCCATATGGCCAAGACTTCTGCTGCGAGCAACCATAGCATCAATGCCAGAAGGTCATTTCCGTGAGGTCCGGCAATGATGTCCAGAATGAAGTCTCCGAAGAACCAGGTCGCTCCCAAAAGACAGGTGCCCAGCAGGCCGGCTCCCCCCGCGGCGCGGGCGGCAAGGAGATAAAGTTCACGTCGCGCGTTTTGCGACCAGAGACGTGCCATTTCCGGATAAAGCGTGGATTGAGCCATGATGGCAGGCTTGGCGATGCCTGAGGCGATCTGTCCGGCAATCCGATAATATCCCGCAGCGGCAGGGCCGAGCTGGCTTCCGATGATCAGGGTGCCGACGTGACTGAAGGCCAGAGTCAATGTCGTGTTCAGATTGGCAAGCAGTGTGAAGCTCCAGATGTTTGGAGCCTGCTTCCGCAATTGTGGTCCATTCAGGATATCCGTGAATGACATTCCGGAATGAAACAGCCCGTCGAGAAGATTCCTGCGTCGCAACTCTTTTGTGGCCATAACCATGAGCACGCTACCTGCCGTCATTTCAGCCAGAATCCAGACGAGCGCCATCTCCATCATGCCGCCATTGGTCAGCCAGAGAATGACGGTGCCAATGAAACGTATGCAGGTGGAGACAATACCCTGAGTGGAAATGAGATCGAATCTGTCCAGCAATCTGAGAACCCCGATCGGGGTTGCCGAAGCCATGAACAGGATGCTGATGCAATAAAGGGGCCCCATAATATGGAGGCTGTCGGGCCATCCCAGAATATGCCGTCCCCATATAGAGATAAGGACACCACACAGAACGCCTGCTCCCGCAGCAAGAGCATCAAGCGTCAGGCTGAAACGCAGGATTCTGAAGAAGGCTGGCTTATTGCCGTCCTGCAGGGGTTTGGTGCCGAAATGCAGGATGGTTTGCCAGGATTGAAAATCAACGAAATCTGCGATGGTGCGCGCAAAGGCATAAAGCAGGATGACCAGTCCGAACTCTTCTGCTCCGAGAAGGCGGATAGCCAGAGATGTGTGCGCCAGCGCCAGAGGAGCGTTCAACGCTCGTCCGGCCATCAGGACGCTGACGTTTCGAACGATTCTTTTGCCGGGGGAATTGCCCCTGTTTTTTTGTTCAGATCGTTCTGTCTCTGAGTTCACATTCTTTGTCCGCGGTTGTCTGCCGGTTTTTAGATATCGATGTCGGTATCAAGGATTGAATGCCCGGCTGCAATCTGAGGGGGAGGAAAAGTTTTTTCCTGATATGAGTTGACGGTGTGTTGGTGTGGGTCTATACCCCGGCTCACCGCAGCGGACTGGTTCTTGACTTTAAGTCCTGCTTCGGTAGAATACTCGGCCCGGTTGGGCTTTGTTCTTTGACAATTGTATAGAGAC
>JAAYUA010000074.1 GCA_012517935.1 Acetobacter sp.
GGTTCAGAAGAAGCAGGGTGATGGTTATGTTGCCGGGTTTACGCGAAAAGGATCCGGTGGGAAAATTGAAGATGGAAAGATTATTTTCACGGAAATTCTGAATGGAGACATCAGGTCGGGTGGTTTTGACCTGAATGGCGCTTGGTCTCCACTCTATAATATTCACAAGACATTCGCAGGTCTTTTTGATGCGCAGACCTATTGCGGGAACCAGAAAGCTCTTACGATTTCTGTTCTGTTTGCAGGGTTTTTTGAAAATTTCTATAAAAAACTTACAGAAGATCAGCTGCAGAAAGTTCTGCAATGCGAATATGGTGGCCTGAACGAGAGCTTTGCGGAATTATTTGCACGAACGCAGGATGGTCGCTGGCTTGATCTTGCCAGAAAAACTTATGATCGCAAATCGCTCGATCCGTTGGTGGCGGGCAAGGATAATCTGGCCCACTTGCATTCCAATACACAGATCCCGAAAATTATCGGGCTGGCACGTATTTCTGAAGTCAGTAAGGCCCCTAATTTTTCAACAGCCTCACAGTTTTTCTGGGACAGAGTCACCGGACATTACAGTTTTGCTATTGGTGGCAATGGTGACCGGGAATATTTCTTCGAACCGGATTCTATTTCACAGCATCTTACAGAACAGACATGTGAGCATTGTTGCAGTTATAACATGCTGAAACTCACGCGGCAGCTTTATGCGCGTGATCCACATGCTGATTATTTCGATTATTATGAACGCACACATCTGAACCATGTGCTTGCGGCTCAGGATCCTGAGAACGGTATGTTTACTTACATGACACCGATGATTGCCGGTGGTGTGAGGGGATGGTCGGATCCGCTCAATGACTTCTGGTGCTGCGTTGGAACCGGAATTGAAAGCCATGCAAAACATGGTGATTCTATCTGGTGGGAAACAAAAGACGGTTTATGCGTAAACCTTTATATTCCTTCACGGATGTATTGGCGTAAGGAAAATATCGGTTTCACCCTGGAAACAGGATATCCATATGATGGTGCCGTTTCCCTGAAAGTAACATCAGCCGAAACTCCAAAATGTTTTGTGCTGTCGTTGCGTATACCTGGGTGGATTTCAGGAAAACCTGAAGTTAGCGTCAATGGAGAGAAAATTGACGGCGTGATGCGTGATGGATACGTGACCCTTCAACGCGTTTGGACGGCAGGCGATCAGGTTTCCTTGACTTTGCCAATGTCGCTTCGCACGGAATCCCCTTCTGATGATCGGCATCTGGTGACATTGGCCCATGGTCCGATGTTGCTGGCCGCGGATCTCGGCCCGGCTGAAGATACACATGATATGATCACTCCCGCCCTTGTCACGGAGAATCTGGTCGAAGATCTGCAACCGGTGGCGGGACAGGCCGCACATTTTCAAACAAGCGATGCAGGTCGACCGGGACAACTCACGTTCGTTCCATTCTATGCCCAATATCGTCGTCGTAGTGGTCTGTATCTGCAATGTTTCTCAGCGGATGAATGGCGTACCGAGGAGCAGAAATTTCGGGAAGAGCAACGCCGGCAGAAGGCCATTGCAGCCCGGACGGTTGACGTTATGTATCTGGGCGAGATGCAGCAGGAACACGATCATGGTCTGACATCGAAGGATTCCTATCCTCTGATCTATCGCAACCGTAATGGGCGTGATGTGCGCCGGGATGGCTTCATCCAGTTCACAATCGGAGTGCGACAAGGGCCAATGCTGTTGCAAACGACGATGTGGCGGCAGGATATCGAGAAAAGCCGGGGATTCAGGATACTGGTCAATGGTAGCGCTTTGCCACCTGGCAAGATCGAAGGACCTTCCCGGAAAGGATTTGCAGATATCGTTGTCGATATTCCCGTGACTCTGACGCAGGGCAAAAGCAAGGTGACCGTCAGGATTGAGCCGCCTCCAGGTCGTTCAGCCGGACCATTCTTTGGTGTCAGGGTTTTCCAGAAATCATGACTTGTGTGAGAATAGGGTAACTGCACGCCAACAGGCGGCACGATAAGGCGGGTCTGAAAGGAAATTTTCTTTATGCGTTCTTCTTTATTTGCAGCAGGTCTGTTGATGACCTCTGTTCTGGTTTCTGCGCCACTGCATGCAGAAACAACACCAGCAGCGCCGGAAAGCAAGCCTTCAGAACGCGGGGCTTCCTTTCTGGAGACACCTCAAAAAGTAACATCCTCAGGATCTGTCACAGTCAGAGGCAAGAAGATCGATTATGATGCCGTTTCCGGCACTCTGATTGTTCACCAGGAAGGCTGGGATGATGCCTCCGTTGCTGATGGTGATGCTGCGAAGAAAGATGATGCAAAAGCATCGATGTTCTACGTCGCCTATTTCAAGAAGGGCGCACCAGTTGCCACGCGTCCCATCATGTTCGTTTATAATGGTGGCCCGGGTTCATCCACGGTCTGGCTGCATATGGGCGCGCTGGGCCCCAAGCGTGTCATAACCGCGGATCGGACCCATACACCCGCTGCGCCCTATCAGCTTGTGAACAATGATGACAGCTTGCTGGATGTCGCGGATCTGGTGTTCATTGATGCGCCGGGCACCGGTTATGGACGTATCATGGGGAAAGACAAGGACAAGGCATTCCTTGGCACTGATCCCGATGCGACGGCATTTACGAATTTTATCGCGCAGTTCCTTTCACGTTATGGCCGCTATAATTCTCCCAAATATCTTTTTGGAGAAAGCTACGGCACGACGCGTTCGGCGATTGTGGCCAACATGCTTGCCGATAATAAGAATATCGATCTGAACGGTGTGGTTCTTCTGTCCCAGATCCTGAACTATGCAAACAGCATCGATACACCGCAGATCAACCCATCTGTTGACCAGCCTTATGTTCTGGCTCTTCCCAGTTTCGCGGCGACAGCATGGTATCACAAGAAATTGCCGCAGCAGCCTGCTGATCTGAAAGCGTTTCTGCATGAGGTCGAGCATTTTGCCCTGACCGATTACAACGCGGCATTGCAGGAAGGAAATCAGATCAGCCCGGAACAACTCGATGCTGTAGCTCAAAAGATGCATCAGTATACGGGACTGTCGGTTGATTACATCAAGAAGGGCAATCTGCGGATCAATGGCGGGGAGTTCGAGCATGAACTTCTGAGCGGTGAAGGCGACGATACGGGCCGTCTGGACAGCCGCTTCCGTGGTCCTTCCATGGATCGCCTTGGACAATCTGCAGAATATGATCCGCAATCTTCTGCGATGTCGTCAGCCTATGTCGCGGTCTTTAATGATTATGCGCATAATGTGCTGCATTACGGAAGCAATCCTGATTTCAATAATGGGTATCAGGAATATAAAGTGTTTTCGAATGCGATTGAAAAATGGGATTTCTCCCACAGCCAGCCCTTCGTATCATCGTTCAGAGAGTCAGGCGTGAACGTCCTGCCGGATCTGGCATCGGCGATGAAGCATAATCCTGATCTGAAGGTGATGTTGAATCAGGGATATTTTGATCTCGGGACGACGTATTTCGAAGGTGTCTATGAGATGAACCACCTGAAAATACCGGCAGAACTCAGAAAGAATATTCAGATTGTTCAGTATCAGTCAGGTCATATGGTTTATGCCAACCAGCAGTCGCTGAAAGAGCTTCACGATAATGTCGTGAAATTTGTCGAGGCAACTAATCCGGCTACAGCCAAATAAATTGGGTGAGGAGTCTGCCCTGTTGGGCGGGCTCCCGATGACAGGCGTGGAATGCTTCAAATCTGCTCGGGCTGTTGTTGTGCAGCAGAGTGCATTCCTGCTTGATTTTTTAAGTTTTTTTACGAACAGTTCATCTGTTTTCTAAGAAAATTGAAAACACGCTCGTTATTGGCATGTGCTGCATTGAAGCGTAACCATGGTGATGCTGATTGTCCGGGCCGGAAGCACGATCCCGGAGCAAGCATGATGCCTTCACGAAGCCCCTGAGCGGTCAGGGTGGATATATCCGTGTCTGTCGGCAGGCGAGCCCAGAGGAACATACCGCCTTCAGGGCGAAGAAAAGGGATCAAACCTGTCTGATCCATTTTGGCCAGCGTTCCTTTGCGTGCCATGGTCAGCCGTTCTTTCAGATGCGTCAGATGATGTCGATAGCGACCTTCGGACAGGATTGCTGCGGTGACAGATTCACTGACGGAACAACTGGTCAGGCTGGAGGCCATTTTCAGACGTAAAAGCGACGGCAGAATAGCAGACGGCATGGCCATATAACCCACGCGCAGTCCGGGAGAGATGGTTTTTGAAAAACTGCTGATATAAATAACACGTTTCAATTGATCTAGATGTGCAAAGCTGAGTGTTTTTTCGTCTGCCATCTGTCCGAAAATATCGTCTTCGGCAATCATGAAATTGTGTTTTTCCGCCAGATTCAGAATCTGATGAATATTTGCGGCGCTGCAGGAAGATCCCGTTGGATTGTGCAGGCGTGTATTGATGATGAACAGCCGGGGCTGGGTCGACGCAAGAACATGTTCAAGGGTTTCAATGCAGGGACCATCTGCAAGGCGTGGAATGCTGAAAATCTGCACTCCTGCGGCTTGCAGCAAGGGAAAGAGATTGCAGTATCCCGGATCTTCGATCAGCACGCTGTCTCCCGGAGAAGTCAGAACACGGATAACGAGTTCCAGTGCCTGACTGGCACCATGCGTCAGAACGATGGAGGAAAGGTCGCAACGTATACTCTGACGGCTCAGAGACAGGCGGACGTGATCGCGCAAGCCTTCATGCCCGCGTGGGTTGCCATAAGCAAAAAGCGCGGCGTCTGGTTTGCGTGCCAATCGTGACAGGGCATTTTTGATGCCGTCTGTGAACAGGTAATCATCCGGAAGCCACCCGCAGCCTGCACGGATAATGTCCGGATCACCGTCATAGGCATATTGAAGCAGCCAGTCGGAATCTACGGAAATTTCAACAGGATGTGGCGGGAAAAGATCGCTCGGTCCCGGTGGAGATGAAGGCCCGAGCACGAAATAACCGCTGGCACGGCGGGCCTCAAGAAGCCCACTGGCCACCAGTCGGTTATAGGCGTTGGAAACCGTGAGAAGACTCACGCCATGTTCGTTGGCAAGGCGACGCAGGGAGGGCAGGCGCGTGCCGTTTTCCAGTGTCCGATTGTGGATCTTCTGTGTGATCTGATCGACGATCTGGGTCACTAATGGCGTGGGCGATGCGGGATCGGGCGAAATCAATGATCCACGCATTTGAAATCCCTATCCTTATGACCGACCGGAAGGTTTGTCTTCTCCCGGTCGTAGGGATGTCAGTTATAGCGTGAGATGCCAAGGTCTTCGTGCAGGATGTCTGTTTTTTTGCCTGAGATGATGTCAGCCAGAACCCGTCCCGAACCGCAGGCCATGGTCCAGCCGAGCGTGCCGTGACCCGTGTTGAGGAACAGGTTGGAGACCGGGGTGCGCCCGATGATCGGAGTTCCATCCGGGGTCATGGGACGCAGGCCGGTCCAGAATGTGGCAGATGCCATGTCACCACCGCCGGGAAACAGATCCGTGACCGAATGCTCAAGTGTTTCGCGCCGTGGCTGACGCAGGCTGGTGCTGAAACCGGCAAGCTCGGCAGTGCCGCCAATGCGGATGCGGTCTCCCAGACGGGTGATCGCAATTTTGTAGGTTTCATCCATGATCGTTGAAATCGGCGCACGGCTTTCGTCAACGATACCGGATGTGAGGGAATAGCCCTTGACCGGATAGATCGGCAGATTCAGACCTGCCTGACGCCCGATGGAGGGGGAAAAACTGCCAAGCGCCAGAACATAGGCATCAGCGGTCAGCGTTCCTTTGTCCGTGACGACGCCTGTTACTTTGCCTGCTTCGGTCTTCAGCTTCTTGATGGTTGTGTTGTGCAGGAAGGTGACACCTGCTTCTGCTGCCATGGCTGCCAGACGCTGCGTGAAAAGAAAGGCGTCACCAGTCTGATCTCCGGGCAGGCGCAGGCCCCCTATGATCTTGTGTGCTGACTCCTTCAGTCCCGGTTCGATCGCGACACATCCAGCACGGTCGAGGACTTCATAAGGAACGTTATATTGCTTCAGGACCTCGATATCACCAGCGGCGGCATCAAGCTGTTTCGATGTCCGGAAAACCTGCAATGTTCCCATCTGGCGGTCATCGAAAGTGATGCCGGTCGTCGCGCGAAGGTCATCCTGAATATCACGTGAATATTCCGTAAGACGCACCATCCGTCCCTTGTTCACGCTGTAGGCCTCGCTGGTGCAGTTGGCGAGCATCTGCATCAGCCACGACCAGAGATGGCGATCCGGCATCGGCCAGAAGACGAAAGGACGATATTTCATCATCAGCCATTTGACGGATTTCATCGGCACGCCGGGTCCTGCCCATGGGGAGGAATAGCCGGGGGATACTTGTCCCGCATTGGCGAAGCTTGTTTCCATGCCGGCGCCGGGCTGACGATCAACAACCGTTACTTCATGGCCAGCCTGCGCAAGATACCATGCGGAGGTCACACCGACGACGCCGCTGCCAAGGACAGTAATTTTCATGATGTGTTTTCTTTCGGGAGGGCTCAGAGATAGGCCCGGTGATAGCGATGGCCGAGAGAGGTAAGGATTTCATAGCCAATGGTGCCGGTTGCTGCCGCGACATCATCAACCGTCTGGTGTGGTCCGATCAGATCGACCTGCATGTCTTCTTGCAAAAGACCTTCGGGAACATGGGAAATATCGATCGCAAGCGAATCCATCGAAATGCGCCCGATCATAGGGAGACGTATATTGCCCAGCCATGCAGCGCCTTGCGCAGCGCCAGCACGCGCCATTCCATCCGCATAACCGGCTGCGATGATGACAATGCGTGATGCTTTCTGCGCACGCCAGTTCAGTCCGTAACCTACACCCGTTCCTTCAGGAATGTCCCGGATCTGAAGGATATGCGCCTGCAATCTGACAACCTGATTCAAAGGGTTCGGGCCGTCCGTATTGGGCGCGATGCCATAAAGGGCGGCACCAGGGCGCACGAGGTTGAAATGATAGTCATCCCCGATGAAAATGCCGGACGACGCGGAC
>JAAYUA010000075.1 GCA_012517935.1 Acetobacter sp.
CAGATCACGCAATGCATGTGCGTCTGGTTTGCCGTTCACAAGAACGGAGCCTCGTCCCGCGATATGCAGGGCGCAGGCGGCATTGAACAGAACCGTGTCGCGATAGGGGCCGGTGCTGCCACGCAGCAAGGCTTCCAGAGCGATGGCGTTTTCTGCGGCTCCGCCACCGGCGATGGCTGCGACTGGGGCCCGGTTCAGACCCGCTATTTCGGGGGTCAGTTCGAAATGAATGACTTCATTGTTTTCCAGCGCGGTGACCCGCGTGGCACCGGCAAGGGTAACTTCATCAATGAAATTCGAAGCGGCGGTATTCTCGGGAACCTCGCCACATACGGCCCAGACTTTCTCGGACCCCAATTGCTGCAGGACAGACACGATGATGTTCGGAAAGGCGGGATCTGAAACGCCAATCATCTGTCTTGTGACATTGGCCGGATTGCACATTGGCCCGATCAGATTGAACAGGGTGCGCACACCCAACTCTCGGCGCGCAGGACCTGCGTGACGCATTGCCGGGTGGTGAAGGGGGGCGGCCAGAAAAGCCAGTCGGTCTTCATGAAGAGAAGCGCCGAGTTCTGCCGCATCATCGCGAAGGGCAACCCCGAGGGCTTCCAGCACGTCAGACGCGCCGGCACGGGAGGACAGTGCGCGGTTGCCATGTTTGGCGACAGGCACGCCCAGAGCGGCAAGCACGAATGCGACAGAGGTCGAGATATTGAGGGTGCCGTGACCGTCTCCCCCGGTGCCGCAGACATCGATTGTGCCTTCAGGAGCGTCGGGGACGGTCTTCATTCGTGCCCGGACAGCGCGGACAGCACCAAGGAGTTCATCCGCTGTTTCGCCACGTGCACGTAGAGCCATGAGAAAGCCAGCAATGCGAACGTCGCCGGCAACCCCATCCATGATCAGGCCAAACGCTTTCTCTGACTGACTGGCATTCAGCGGAAGGCCCTGCGCGACATGCCGAAGGATTTCGGAGAAAGCGGCTTCTGATGTGGCTGTTGTGTGGCCAGTCATGTTCAGGCGGCCTGACGCCGGGAATGCCAGTCGCGCGCGATGTCGAGGAAATTGGCCAGAATTTTGTGGCCGTATTCGGAAGCGATGCTTTCCGGATGGAACTGCACGCCGTGAATTGGGAAGAGGCGATGCTGAACACCCATGATGATGCCGTCAGAGGTCCATGCCGTACGTTCCAGATCATCCGGCAGGGTTTCCGGTTCGATCACCAGACTATGATAACGTGTTGCCATGAATGGGCTGGGCAGATCCCGGAAGACACCCTTGCCTTCGTGCAGCACGGGGCTGACTTTTCCATGGACCGGCGAAGGAGCGCGGACGATTTTCCCGCCGAATACCTGCCCGATCGATTGATGTCCCAGGCAGACACCGAAAACCGGGATACTGTCCATGGCCGCGCGGACCAGATCACAGCAGATTCCTGCTTCGTCTGGTGTGCAGGGGCCGGGAGAAAGAACGATGGCTTCAGGGCGCATGTCCATCACATCAGCCACGCTGATGTCATCGTTGCGGCGTACGTCGCAGGCTGCCCCCAATTCGTTCAGATAGTGAACGAGGTTGAAGGTGAAGCTGTCATAATTGTCGATCAGCAAAATCATGGTGATATGATGACGGTAGCAGCGCACGCGGTCAAATAGTGAAACAAATTCTGATGAAGACCGGGGTGATGTGGTCTATCCCTTTGGTTTCTTGGGGAAAGCCGTATTGGGTTCATTCCTGTTTGCCGAAGTGCAGGAGTTTCTGTGTTGGATATGCATTTTACGCATGACGTATATCTCGCTGGAGATCTGGTTTTCCGTCCGGAGGCAGAGGCGCTTTTTGGCGAGATGAAAGCGATTTGCGCACGATACGGGCTGCGAGGAGTCGCGCCGTTTGATGGGCAGGCGGACCTGTCTGGCCTGCCTGCCGGCGTGGAAACAACGCTGGCGATCATCACGGCGGACCGCGACCTTATGGATCGTTGTGATGCGGGTTTGTTCTGTTTGGATCCATTCCGGCGTTCCGCGGATATGGATCCGGGAACAGCTGTCGAGATTGGCTACATGGCCGCTCAGGGAAAGAAGCTTGAGGGATATACGGCTGATCCGCGTTCCTATCCCGAGAAAGTCAGGGCTTATCGTCGTGCGGCCTGGGGAGATGAGTTGCGGCAGCGGAAGAGTGGCGGCGGAACGGGCACGCTGGAGGATGCTGACGGTTTGATCGTGCATTCTGAAGGCATGGTGCAGAACGGGATGACGGAAGGATTCATCATCCTGTCCGGGGGGCGTGTTCATGGTGCATCGATATTGCTCGAGGCGTTTGAACAGGCGGTGCGGACGCTTGCGGATCGGCTGAAGGCAGGGGATTCGTCCGACCGATAGCGGCGAATCCGGCCCGGAAAGCGTTTATATTTGACACGGCCAAAGGCACGGTCGTAGAAGCGGGACGAAATCAGACCCGCCACCTCGCGAGTGTTCGCGCAGTGGCGCGTTTCCATTTGGGGTGAGCAGATCATTGTTTGAGTCACTTTCAGGCAGGCTGACCG
>JAAYUA010000076.1 GCA_012517935.1 Acetobacter sp.
AAGAAACAGGATGTTTCATTCACAGATCTGACAGGTGGTTTCCCAAATGATAACCATCGCCACAAATGAGAATAAATATCATTTTCATCTTTTGGTCAAATCTCTGATGCTCCGGGATCGGCCGCTCGGGCATTCATGCATCTGGTGACAGGCACCCCGTTGAATCGTTTTTGATGCGACCAGCGAGTGGTGGCGATTGAGGGAGATTTTTTCCTGTGCAGTGGCGGGGCGTCCGGGTGACGACCATTCACCACATTGACACTTGATCAGGGGGCGGAAGAAGGGGCGTCATCGGCTGCATTATATGCGGCGCAGGCTTTTGTCAGGCCCGGAGACTGTTGTTCCGCTTCGCACATACGATGTGCATCGGCGCTGCACATTTCGAGTGAATATTCATAATTGGACTCCAGAACGTCTTGCGCGACGCCCAGATCCTGATCGTTGCTGTGTTCCTGTTCGGCAGCCAGCTTGCTTTGTGTTTCGTGCAATTCCTTGAGTGCTTCCACGCAGGAATCGCTGACTTCCTCCGGGTTGTTCTGGATGACTTCAAGAGCACGATGAAGGTGGTTGTTCGCTGTTGCCATTCCTGCCGGCAATGAAAGTTCCGGAGCATCAGCCATTGCCGGCCGTGCGCCATATGGAAGCAGGAAAAGGGGAAGTGCCAGGGCGGCAGTGAACATGAAGCGAGGAGACACAGGCTGACCTTACGTGAAATGCGGGTTGGGCGAGTGTATCGCCCGTCTCTGTGAAGGAAAAGTCAGCATGTAGTCAGACTCTGTATGGCTGTTCTGCCTCAGGCCTGTTTTTGTGGCGTTCTTGCAGATGTATCGGTGGAGGTAAGCAGGAAGAGGATCAGACCAATGGCAGCGATGATGACGCCAGCCCAACCCGTCCACTGATATCCCAGTCCTGCGGCCAGAACGGCACCTCCTGTCCAGGCGCCGACGGCGTTTGCCATATTGAAAGCGGCGTGGTTCATCGATGCCGCCATGGTTTGGGCATCTCCTGCGATGCTCATCAGCCGCACCTGCATGGCGGGTCCAACGGCAATCGTGCCGCCGAGCAAAAAGATGGTGATGCTGACCATGGGCAGGCTGTGGAGCGTCAGGGCGAACAGCGCCAGAACAAACAGATTCCAGATAAAGGCTCCGACCGCAGCCATTTTGGGATTGCGGTCCATTGCCATGGCACCGGCATAAGCTCCGACTACCATTCCGGCACCCCATAGCGATTGATAAAGCGGGATGCTCCATGATGGTGCGTGGGCGACGGTGATCAGGGCAGCTGAGAAATAGGTATAGACGGCAAACATTCCGCCACATCCAAAGATGACGGTTGCGAACAGGAACCAGACCTGTTTCCGCCGGAAGGCTGCCAGTTCTCCGAGAACGGATGCTCCGGGGCGGGGGGCATCTTTCGGCAGATAGCGCATCATGAGCAGGAAGGAGAGAATCCCTGCGCATCCGATGATGATGTAGGAAACCCGCCAGTCGGCATAATTTCCTGCCAGAGTCGACAAAGGTGCGCCCACGACATTGGCGACGGTCAGCCCTGTGAACACATGTCCGACGGCACGTCCACGCCGGCCTTCCGGCACGAGGGATGCCGCAGTAAGTGCACCGCCGCCGAACAATGTACCGTGTGGAAGACCGGAGAGAAAGCGCATCAGTTCAAGAGTGAAGAGGTTCGGACTGAAGGCGCTGAGTGTCGTGGTGAGTGTGAACCATCCCATTTGCAGGAGCATGACTGTCCGGCGTGACATGCGCGCCGTTGCCAGTGTTATGAGTGGAGCACCAACGACAACGCCGATAGCATAGGCACTGACGGCGTTTCCGGCTGCGGGCAGGGAGACATGCAGGGAATTTGCGACCTGAGGCAGCAGGCCCATGAGGGCGAATTCGCTGGAACCGAGGCAGAATGTGACTAGTGCCAATGAAAAAATAGCCAACCCGACAGATCTTGGTGTGACGCTCTCTTCCGCAGGCAATGTCATTAGGTTACTCCTCAGGTTAAGTCACTCTGCATACAGCCTCGTTGCAGCGCTGCAATAGTGGAATACGGGGGTGGCCGGGTTTTCCGGAGCATTTTAGGTCCGGACGGAGAGTTGTGCATGGAATACCAGCAGAAACGCAGATCTGTCATAAAGAGAACATGTGCAGAAGACGATGCGTGCAGCGGCTGTCCTCAGGACCGTATAGCGCGTCTGCTCTCTCTGTCTGTCGCTCTCGTTGTCCTTGTGGTGGCGATATGGCTGATCGGTGATGTTCTGCTGGTTGTTTTCTCGGCGGCGCTTTGTGCGGTTATCCTGAATGGGTTGGCCCGCTTTCTGGAGCGGCGTCTCCGGCTTTCCTATTCCTTATCGCTTGCCGTGGTCTGTATAACGTTATTGCTGGTGTCCGGGACAGTTATCTGGAGCAGTGGACCGGCTCTGGGAACACAGCTGAACAACCTGCGTGATGCCCTTACGTCCCAGATCGGGCTTTTGCAGAAGCAGTTCTCCTCCTCTCCCCAAGGACAGATGTTACTGCATTATATTCCGCTTTCCGGTCAGGGAGGGTTGGAATCAATCGGAACACATATTGCCGGGTCGATGACCGGGCTTCTGGGGTCGGCATTCGGTGCGGTCGGAACGATTTTTGTTGTTATCGTGGCCGGCATCTATTTTGCGATTTCGCCCTCACTTTATGCGCGGGGCGTTCTGCGGATGGTGCCCGCCGACTTCAGGCCAACAGCCAGTATGATTATGGATACCGCCGGTCGGACGTTGCAGGCATGGATGGCTGGGCAGGCGCTGGATATGATCGTGGTTGGTGTTCTGACGGGCATCGGGTTATGGATCATCGGTGTTCCGTTGGCTCTTGGGCTGGGTGTTCTGGCCGGTCTTTGTAATTTCATACCGTATATCGGGGCGATCATGGGGGCTGTTCCGGCGGTTCTGATTGCTCTGTCTCTTGGCATTCGCGAGACATTGCTGGTTGCCGGTCTTTATGCCGTCGTCCAGTTCTTCGAAGGCAATGTTCTGGCTCCCGTCATTCAGCGTCATGCTGTTCGCATGCCTCCGGCTGTGGCGGTGCTTTCTCAGTCCCTGTGTGGCGCGGTGTTCGGTTTTCCCGGGTTGATACTGGCATCGCCCCTGACAGCAGTTTTGTTGGCTGTTGGAGATGTGCTTACGCCGCCTCTACCCCCAGAGCCGGATGAGGATGCATAAGGTCGAGATAAAGGTTTTCTACAAATCTCATAGTGATCATGATGGGCAGGAGCCACGAAGGCAGATGAATTCTCATAAAAAGCGTGTAGTACGTTCGCTGCTCATGGTCGGAATATTGCCGCTTTTTCTGATGGGATGTGACGCCATCGAACAGGAGCGTGAGCGTGCCTGCCATCTTTCCCAACCCGATGCCCGCTTGTTGCGGAATGACACCATGGAACCGTTCATCAGGGATTGCGGTCTGGCAGCTTATCCTGATGTGACGGAGTTGGTGCAGTTGCACTACACTCCTGCCCGTGGAGACGGTACTTTACCCATCAGATCCCCAAAATCCTTTGTGGTCAGCCAGTCGGGAGGCGTGCATGAACGTGTCTGGTATCTGTGTATGCCGGTTCCCGCTGTGACCGATCAGTCTGGTATCGTGCAGGGAGCAGGAAATGCTTCTCAACAGGCCGTCTGCCGTTATGCCTGGAGCGGGAAGACGAAAGATCATCTGGTGTGGGACGCAGGGGATGCGGCGGCGTTTGCACCTGAAAAATGGTGATTGCCTCGTCAGGGGCTTTGTATTCCCGAAGAAAATGACCATCTTGGTTTGAACCCGATGGATCATTCCATATTGATCAGGAGAACATCCAATGCTTCAGAATATTGTGGCGTTATCTTTTCCGGAAGAAAATCAGGCCAGACAGGCTCTGGAGGCTCTCAAGGCGGCATCCGAAGCCGGGCACCTGCAACTGGTGAATGCGGCAGTTATCAGTCACGATGCAGATGACAAATTTGATGTCAAAGATGCATGGAATAACGAATCTTCCAGCGGCAATATTCTGGCAGGGACTGTCACTGGCGCTCTGATTGGCTTGCTTGCTGGCCCCATCGGGCTGCTGTTTGGTGCTGTTGCCGGGACAATGGTCGGATCGGCTGTTTCCGTGGGTGATGTCTTCACGCAGAAAACATTATGCGAGCAGTTTTTTCATCTGGTTCCGGTTGGAACATCGGCAACGATTGCTCTGGTGAATGAGTATGCAGATGAGGCTGTGGATGATCTGGCTGCTTCTCTGGGGGCAACAGTCATCCGTCGTCCTGCAGAAGCCGTGGCCGCCGAGGTGGCGGAACAGCAGCAGGCGCAGCTACAGGCAGCGATGGCAGCGCGGAAGACGCTTGCCGAGCAGCATAAAGAGGAATGGCGGGACAAACTGCATCACTGGCACGAGGATTTCGAGAAGAAAGTCGATAAAATGCGCACAGATATCAAATTCCTGACCGGAATGAGCCACCGGGACTGATATCTGTGGTCATGAACTGACTTTCTGTAGCGAATATTTATTCCGGGACGATTGCGAAAGGCGTGGTCGTCCGGTTGTTCAGATCCGGTGTCAGTCTGTGATTAAGGGGCGGGAAGGCGCGGGAGCGGCAGTCCGTCCAGTCACAGAGGTGACAGGACAGGCCGATATGCGAAGGTTCGGCCTGTAGCCCAAGGTGGTCGGCATAAACGATTTCTGGTGCGTGTTCGATCGGGCATCCCATGGCGATGCTGTGAATCGGACGCATTTCTCCCGGTCCTGCCGGAATGCCGGTGACGGTTTTGGCAAAGGTCAGAAATGTCGCGCCATTTGCAAATTTTGAAGTTTCAGCAACGATATTTCCCGGTGTTGAAAAGGCTGTGCAGCCATTCCAGCGAGGACAAGGATTTCCCTGACGCAGAATGGGGAAATTGCAGGCTGAAAAGTGCTTGCTGATATTTCCAGCCTGATCGATGCGGGCAAAGAAGAATGGAATGCCGCGTGC
>JAAYUA010000077.1 GCA_012517935.1 Acetobacter sp.
CTTTCCAGCCATGGCGCAATACCCGACAGATTCACGGTCTGCCCATCAATATTGATCCGGGCGGATGCAGCCAGAGACGTATATTCCGCTGAAAGTCTGGCCTCCTCAAGCAGCATGTCCGAAATGCGCTCATCAAATGTCGCGACATCACACGCCCAAAGGCGCAGCGTATGCGCTCCTGTCAGGCGTTCCAGTGCCGCGCGATCCGGATCATCAAGAAAACGCTTCTTGATCCTGACCTCATGAGCCATGATTTTCGGAGACAGAAAATCTGCATAATCCCGCTCCGCAATCGCCTCTGCCGATTGAGTATCCTGCGCAAATTTCAGATGTGTCAGCGCACTCCAGCTTTCAATCCTGCGCCGCTCTTCATCAAAAGCCTTCAGGGCGGCATCCCGATCCCCGGCATCCAGAAGTTTTTCAATACGACCGAAACATTCACTGATGGAGGCTTCATCCGGTCGGGAAAAATCCAGAGAGGAAAATGGAACGGTCATTATGTATCTTTCAGGGAAAAGGCATATTCAAACTACTGAAATCCGAACATTCATCCGGGGTCTTTTACTGCATTCTTTTTCTGAAAATCCCTTATTTCATCACGCAGACCATCATCCGATGGAGCGCTGATCGTATCCTGATACGCCCCGCCTTTCCAAATCCAGCGATCATTCCCGTCAATCAGAATATCATGCATGCCATTATGGGATGCTGGAAGCACAGCAATGTCGCCACTTATGGAATCAAGAATCTTCTCCCATGAACCGTTCCGTCGGCGATAAACATCTGTCGTGCATCCTGCGGAACCGCAAAGGCTCGAAGACTGCAACTGGATAAACAAGGCTTTTTCTGACGGGTGGATAGAAAGCTGCGCGGTGCCTACCAGCACCAGAGGCTCTGAATTGTGACGGCGGGAAGTCGCAATATCATCCGCAGCCAGCTTCTTCGCCTCCTGATCCTCCGGGGTTCCGGTCTGTTGCGACAAGACAACAGAATTGGCTCCAGCAAAAGAATGCGTTTTATGAGAAGCAGCCCTGGCCGATGGCAAACTCAAGGCACCGCACAGCAGCAGGCCAGCCGCCATAATATGCCGACCATATTTTTCCCGATCGAAATAAAAAAACGCCATATTCCGATATCTCCTGCTCCACAGTTCTGTCCGTTCGTGCATCATAAACATATCGATACCACGGAGCGAACAGAGATGAACGACCCCAATCTGCCCGAACCAGGACTTTACAGGCATTACAAGGGAGGACTCTACACGCTCATTTCGATTGTGCGACACAGTGAAACAGAAGAACCCTTGGTTTCTTACCGCAGCGAGAGTGCGGGAACTCTCTGGGTCAGGCCTCTGTCGATGTGGTCAGAAACCGTTGACGGTCAGCCACGATTCGCGCCTTTGCAAGCCGACAGCCCCACACGCTATGCGTCATCGCAAATTCTTCTGCACTGGCTTTCAGCCGCCCTGCTGCTCCTGATCATGACACTCGCATGGGTCGGGTTGTCGATGCCCAAGGACAGGCCAGGAAACTTTATCGACCATCACACTCTTATCGTGATGCATAAATCTTTCGGCGTTATTCTTCTCGTCCTTACCCTCATCAGGGTGTGGGAACGCTTTTCCAAATCCGCACCGAAGCCCACAGGTTCGGGGATAACAAGATTGCTGAGCCAGACAGTGCATATCCTGCTTTATACAGCACTGCTTGTCATGACGATCAGCGGTTTTGTGGCTTCATCAATTGGACGGAATGTCTCTTTCTTCGGGCTGTTCCCTCTGCCATCCATTCCCGGCACTCCGGCGCTGAGCGACATCGCATGGGAGACACATATCACCGCGCAATGGGCGCTTTACTGCCTGCTTCTGCTCCATATCGGCGGCGCCATCTGGCACATCGCCTTCCGGAAAGACAACATTCTCAGCCGTATCCTGCCAGCACAACAGGACAACATCTCGGCCTGAAGACAATAAAAAAGGCGGGAAAAATTCCCGCCCGGTTCAATCCCGCAACCAGATCAATGGATCCGGGATTACAACCCGTAATCTCAGATAAGAGACTTGGCGCGGCTCAGAACAGCACCACAGAGCTTCTTCTGCTCATCATGAGGCATGCTTGCCATCGTGGTCGCTTTTCCACCGACGAAAAACTGTCCGGCCGTGCCGTATGCATAGTCCATGTTTCCGCTCTGATCAGCAGGAACAGCGTTGCTCTTCTTCGACAGGGAGACAAGGGTCGGCGTGCCATCTTCGTCGCTGACAGCATCGGTCTCGATGCAATAGTTCAGAGCGCCGGCAACGTTCGCAGGAGAAGCTGCGTTGATGGAAGCGACCGACGTCGCGTCAGGCATTGTCTTTGAAAAATCAGCTGCCTGAGCAGACGAGACCATAAGTCCAACGGCAGCGACAGTTCCCAGAAATGCAAAGCCGCGGTGAAAAGCGATAGGCATAGATTTTCTCCCAATA
This sequence comes from Acetobacter sp., assembly GCA_012517935.1. Taxonomy (GTDB): domain Bacteria; phylum Pseudomonadota; class Alphaproteobacteria; order Acetobacterales; family Acetobacteraceae; genus Acetobacter. Next base: position 2,465 of record JAAYUA010000077.1, read on the forward strand.
ACCGGGCCGCAGAATTACCTAGGTGGCACTGTGAGACAAGTCCGGAAAGATGCACGAGTTCACGCATTTTCCGGGATATTCGCCAAAACAGGTCATCACAAGGACGTGAAGTGCTGGCAGAATGGAGCGGGTGAAGGGAATCGAACCCTCGTATGCAGCTTGGGAAGCTGCCGTTCTACCATTGAACTACACCCGCCTGACCTGAAACCAATATACTGTCCTGACGGAACGAAGCAATCTCCCGATCACTGTTCTTCAATGAACCCTTTCACCATTTTCCCACGACACCCACCAAATCAATTGACGCAAGCCCCGAGCTGACGCATCGTTATCAACGCTCTTCACAGGGCGCCCTCGCGATTTGTCCCGGCCTGCTTGCGGCGAGGTAAAATAAACGCGCTAAAGAGGCCCTGGCTGCGTCTGCGCATGCTCATGGTTTCCAAGGGCCAGCCCACCCACCGCCTTTCCGGCCCGCAGCAAGCGGTCGATGCGCGGTTAGATACAGAACCAGAATGACAATGAGTAAATCCAACTCCCCATCCAGCTCATGGCATCCAGATACACGCATGCTCCATGCTCGCGTCGAACGCACACCCTATGGCGAAACAAGCGAAGCTCTCTTCCTCACTTCCGGCTTTGTCTATGACAGCGCCGAACAGGCAGCCGCAACGTTCACCGGGGATGCCGAACATTACCAGTATTCACGCTTCGGCAATCCAACCGTTGACGCCTTGCAACGGCGTCTGGCCGATCTGGAAGGTGCAGAAGCCTGTATCGCAACCTCCACAGGAATGGGGGCCGTCTCTTCCGCGCTCCTCAGCCATGTCAGGGCCGGAGATCGCGTCGTCGCATCCCGTGCCCTCTTTGGTTCCTGCCACTGGATCATTGCCGATCTTCTTCCCCGCTACGGCGTAACGACCGTTTTCGTCGATGGCGGCGATATGGAAGGCTGGGACAAGGCACTTGCAGAGCCGACAGCCGCAGTGCTTCTGGAAAGCCCATCCAATCCGATGCTCGACATCGTCGACATCGCGGCCATTTCAGAACGTGCCCACAAAGCTGGCGCTATTGTCATCGTCGATAATGTCTTCGCCACACCAGTGTTTCAGAAACCGCTGGAACTCGGCGCGGATGTGGTCGTCTATTCCTGCACGAAGCACATAGACGGACAGGGTCGTGTCCTCGGGGGAGCCGTGCTCGGGCGCAACGACTGGATCAGTGAAACTCTCCAGCCGTTCACCCGCAACACAGGCAACGCGCTTTCACCCTTCAATGCCTGGGTCATGCTGAAAGGTCTCGAAACACTGAGACTCCGCGTCGAAGCCATGGCCCGGAATGCCGCCGGCGTCGCAGATTTTCTTGCCGAAACCCCGGGTATCCTGACCTCCCGTTATCCGGGCCGCAAGGATCACCCGGACTATGAACTGGCACAGAAGCAAATGACTGGCGGCGGAACACTTGTCGCATTTGAGACAGAAGGCGGACAGGATGGTGCTTTCCGCTTCCTGAACGCCCTGAACATCATCTCGATTTCAAACAATCTTGGTGATTCCCGCTCACTGGCCACGCATCCGGCGACAACCACCCATATGAAAATCGGTGCCGAAGAGCGTGCTCGCCTTGGAATTTCCGACGGCGCCATCCGTCTTTCCGTCGGTCTTGAAGATATTTCAGACCTGAAAGACGATCTGGCCCGTGGTGCCGCTGCTGTTCGATCCGGCCTCTGATCATCCGATCTGGCGATATCTTCCGATCTCGCCAGATCAACGCCGAACAATAGATAAAAATGTCTGTAACGGGACAGGTGGGCAAGAACCTGCTAGAGCAGTCGGCCCTTGGCTCCTGACTGGAGCAGATATCAGATGAGCATCTTCAGGAGATCATGAATGCCGGATCGGCGCCTTTTTCCACCCCGGACAATGATGCCCGGACAAGATGAGGCGCTGACAGAAGCCATGGCGCCCCTTCCGGCATGGGAAGAAACGACACGTGATGTCCGTGTGCTCGTCCGCGTTTTCTGGCTGGAAGACCAGTCGGAGCCAGATGACGATGTCTATTGCTGGGCATATCGGATCCGGATCGAAAACCATTCGACAACCCGCATCAAGCTGCTTGAACGCCACTGGGAAATCATCAGCGCAACTGGTGCCACGGAGTATGTCAATGGTCCGGGCGTTGTTGGAGAGCAGCCGGTTCTCGAACCTGCATCCGGTTTTGAATATACATCCGGAGCCTCCCTCAAAACCTCCTGCGGCATCATGCGCGGCACCTATACGGTGATCGCGGACCCTGCAGGAGAAATGTTTGAGGTCCGCATCCCGGCATTCAGTCTGGACAGCCCTTATCATCTGTCAGTCATTCACTGACCCCACGGCCACGACCTGCAACTCCGTTTTGCGGACCCGGCATCAACCCGGCAGAGATGTTACTACAATGACAAATTCCAACCCTTCCTCCCGTCCGTCCGCCGAAGAGGCAAAAGAAGCCGTTCGCACCCTGCTGCGCTGGGCAGGTGATAATCCCTCCCGTGAAGGTCTTCTCGACACGCCGGACAGGGTCGTCCGCTCTTATGAGGAATTTTTCGAAGGATATCAGCAGGACCCGGAGGAGATTCTCGCCCGCACTTTCTCGGAAGTCGGGGATTACGACGAAATCATTCTTCTCAGGGATATTCGCTTCGAAAGCCATTGTGAGCACCATATGGTGCCGATCATCGGCCGGGCACACGTCGCTTATCTTCCCAGAAAGCGCGTTGTCGGAATTTCAAAACTTGCCCGACTGGTCGATGTTTATGCCAAGCGCCTTCAGATCCAGGAGCGCCTGACGTCCGATATCGCCGAAACCATCAATCGGGTTCTTCAGCCGCAGGGCGTCGCCGTCATTCTGGAAGCCGGCCATCAGTGCATGACAACACGCGGCGTTCACCGTCCGGGCGTTTCAATGGTGACCAGCAAGATGCTTGGGGTGTTTCGCGACAACTCCGACACACGCAAGGAATTGATGGCCATGCTCAATCGGCCGGCTTCCAACGAGTTCGGTTGCTGATCACTGGATAAGAACCGGACACCCGCCTCAAAGCGGGTATCCGGCAAAACATTCCCGTCGAGGATTTATTTCTCGACGATGGTCCAGGTCACCACAGCATGACCTGGCGTAGGATATGTCGGTGTCATGCCGACTGACATGCTGACATTCTTTTTCTTGTAAAGCGCCTGAATCGCCTGCTGATCGGCGCTCACCGTGTCATTCGAAACTTCCGATCCTGCTTTCAGAGCTGTGGCGGCCTGCAGATCCGCAGTGGAAACTTTTTTGTTTCCGGTGAAAACAACCTCATCAACGACCAGCGCTTGAGGCGCTTGAGCGGCCTGCTCACCAATCAGCCACTGAACCTCAACATCCTTGTTGCCGATAAATTTCATCTTCTGACCGAAGCTGACACCGACATTCTTCTTTTTGTAAACACCAAGAACGTCCTGAACACCTTCAGCGATCTGATTCTGTGTGACGGTATCGCCCTGATGGAACGGCAGAGCCGCCATGATCTCTTCTGTGCTCACATCCTTGTTGCCTGTGATAACCAGCTTCTTCAGCTTCAGCGGAGCATCAGCCGCAGGCGGGCTTCCTGCGGCAAAAGCAGCCGGCGCCACAACGGGTGCTGCAACAGAAGCGACTCCCAAAGAAAGGGCCAGAAGGAAACGATAGGGCAGAAATACACGCTGGCTCATAACTTAACTCCTTCAGTCAGGTTGCTGACCATGATGCACATCGTTTCACATGTGCCAAGTTCCCGGGAACAATATCCTCCTTTGCCTTCACCCTTCATTCACTGACAGGGGCCATAAATACGGACAATTCCACGATCACGGCGGACACATGCCTTTTCACTCCGAACATGCCCCTGACAGCGGTGAAGCCCTTCAACTCGCGGGGAAACAGAAAGAAGCCCTTCAGGCCTATGCCTCTGCACTGCGCGAGAACCCGGATGACCCGCGCATCCTCAGCAATTGCGGCGGCTTGCTTTGCGAAATGGGTGACTTTTCGTCAGCCATGCAGCTTCTTCGGAAAGCAACAGATCTGGCTCCGGATTTCGCCGATGCGTGGTCAAATTTCGGAAACACACTTCTCCAGTCGCAAATGTTCAACGAATCTGTCTGGGCCTATACCCGCTGCCTTGAACTCAACAGTTCTCATAAGCACGCCCTCTCCAATATTGGCGTTGCCCTTGATGGTATGGGGCTTCATTCTCAGGCCCTGACATTTCATGACATTGCGATCCGCCTTGACGCCCTAAATCCGGAAACCCGAACCAACCGCGCCATAAGCCTGCTGGCAGCCGGGAATTATCCCGAAGGTTTTGCCGAATATGAATGGCGCTGGAAAACGCGGACGACGGCATGGCACGGCATGGAAACTCCCCTCTGGGATGGAAAACCATTCACTGGGAAGACAGTTCTGATTCACACAGAAGGCGGCTTTGGAGATGTGTTGCAATTTGCCCGCTTCCTTCCTCAGGTCAAAGCGCTGGGAGGGCAATTGATCCTACGCATTCGCCCGGAACTTCGCGACCTTCTTGCGCGGATGCAGATTGTCGATGCCGTTCTTGTCGAAGAGGAGCCCATTCCCGCACACGATTTTCAGATCCCGATCCTCAGCCTGCCCCTTGCCCTGAAAACAACACTCGACACACTTCCCTTCCCGGAAGGCTATCTGCATGCTTCAGAAGAAAAAATATGTCGGTGGCAGAAAATCTTGCATGACGACACAGGGAAATTGCGTGTTGGACTTGTCTGGGCCGGAGCACCTCACAAAGAAATCCGTGAAGCTGAAATAGCAGACCGACGCCGCTCGATGTCGCTTGCCTGCCTCGCCCCTCTGGCCACTTGCAGTGCAAACGTCAGTTTCTACAGTCTGCAACTTGGCGAACCGGCATCACAACTTGCTGCATCACCGGATGGGCTGAACATCATTGATCACACAGCAAGTCTGCACAGTTTTGACGATACAGCCGCTCTGATTTCCTGCCTTGATCTGGTCATCGCCGTTGATACCTCAACCGCACATCTTGCTGCTGCTCTTGGAAAAACCGTCTGGCTGCTTTCCCGTTATGATCAGTGCTGGCGCTGGCTGAGTCACCGCACCGATACGCCGTGGTATGCTTCACTCAAAATCTATCAACAGACCCGGCCGCTCGACTGGTCCGCGCCTGTCAATGCCATTCAACAGGACCTGCTTCACCATAGCGCACAACAGATTGATCTGGAGCGACGGTCATACTGATGTCCACATCCACGGCATCTGACGCGAGACGACAGACGGGCTGTATGGAGCTGGAGAGTGGAAGAATTATGAAATCGGAAGAATGTTCGCTACATGTTGAACAATCAGCGATCACACAGGCTTGCCTCTTCGCTCGACATTCGTAAAAGCCACCCGAACCACCGGGCGGTGCCCGGCGTCAGGGAGATGCGCCATGGAAACCAAAAGAGCCGCCCGTCTGCACAAGATTCGTCAGGCGCTCATTGATCGTGAAACAGTCCATCTGCGCACCATGGCAGGCGAACTCGGCGTATCAGAAATGACATTGCGGCGTGATCTGGCGGACGCCGCTGACGATCTGATGCTGCTTGGCGGCTATATCACCAGCAGACATGAGACGCCGACCTATTACGTTCCGGACCAGTCCGGGCAACAGATGCCTGAAAAGCACAAGATTGCCCGGATCGCAGCGGGCTTTGTGCAGGCTGGAGACACTGTTTTCTTTGACTGCGGCACCACCACTCCAATGGTTGCAGATGCCATCCCCGATGATCTGCCCTTCACGGCCATATGCAATTCACTCAATGTTCTAATGACATTGCAGAAAAAGCAGGAATGCTCCGTCATCCTGTGTGGTGGCAGACTCCATCGACGGAATCTGGTCTTTGAAAACGGCCGCGCCTCCGATGTCCTGAATGGACTGAGAATCTCCCGCGCTTTTCTGTCTGCGGCGGGAATCGATATACAATGCGGTATTACATGCTTTCGACCCGAAGAAGTGCACGTCAAACAGCAGGTGATCGCTCAGTCAAAACATCGCTTTCTTCTCGCTGATCATACAAAATTCGATGTGGTTCGTCCTGCCCACTTTGCTGATCTGAATGATTTTCAGGTCATTATCAGTGACCAGGAGCCTTCAGCACAATATCGGGAAATGGTTGAGATGGGAGGCGGACAATTTCTGGTCGCCACTTCCGAAAAATAAACCTATTCCTACAGGAGTTATTGTCGATATTTTATATTTTCGTTGGTGAAAAGCAGGTTTTATCCTGCCGAATTTACTTTCTAGAAAATTGTACTTTATATATAAATAACAAAAAAAATAAGTCTCATATGCCATTTTTGTGCAAAATTATCAAAAATAGAACAATAAATACGAAACATTTCTAATTTTCTTTTGAATTATTCTCATTTTATTATTTATACATGTAAAAAATGACAAATTAATCATTTATCTATTTTTGAGAATATTTTCATCAAATCAGGAAAATCATCCCAACAAGGAAATAGCGATCAGCGCTCATTTCATTGCGAAATTGAAACATGAAGTCGCAATCTCACATAAACGAGCGCTGATTCGAAAAATATTATGGTCGATTCCGGGTTGTGTCCCGGATGTTTGTTGTTGTCTGTGACTATAATAACATTTGGTGTGACCATTCAAGCTAAAAAATATCACCTGATAAATTTTTCTCACGAACACTCACACGAAGTGTTTTGAAAATAACAATTTTCGCCAAATGCCCACCAAAATGCTGCCGCGATAGCTATCCCGCCGGACGCGTGTTAAGGACGCGGCTCATGATCTCAGCAGATTCCTGTTCTGTCTCCTCCGATAACGTGGCTGGAGTGATGCCTCATGTCTGAACACAAGCTCCCACAGACATCAGCCGGTTCAAGCGATGACAGTCTCTTTTTCCCGATGCGAACCCGACATCTTCTCGGCATTCAGGGAATGCACCGCAGTCAGATCGAACCCATTCTGGATCTGGCCGAATCCTATATCCTGATGAACCGGTCGAGGAAGACACCGCGCGACCTGCTTCGCGGACGGACACTCATCAATCTTTTCTTCGAAGACAGCACACGCACACGCACCTCCTTTGAACTGGCTGCAAAGCGTCTTGGCGCCGACGTCATCAACATGTCAGTCGCCCAGTCATCGGTGAACAAAGGTGAAACGCTGCTGGATACAGCCGCGACACTGAATGCCATGCGTGCCGATCTGCTTGTCGTCCGCCATGGACAATCAGGCGCGCCAGCCCTGCTGGCCCAAAAGGTTGATGCTTCTGTCATCAACGCTGGCGATGGCACGCATGAGCACCCGACACAGGCTTTGCTGGATGCACTGACCATCCGCCGGCATTTCGGAAGAATCGAAGGACTGACCGTTGCGATCTGTGGAGATGTCTCACACTCCCGCGTGGCGCGCTCCAATATCCATCTGCTCACATCAATGGCCTGCCGCGTCAGGGTCATCGGACCACCAACATTGGTGCCTGGTGCAATTTCGGCTCTCGGCGTTGAGGTTTTCCATTCCATGGAAGAAGGCCTGCGCGATGTTGACGTCCTGATGATGCTCCGCCTTCAGAAGGAGCGGATGTCGGCAGGTCAGGTCCCCAGTGCGCGGGAATATTTCCGGTTTTTCGGCCTGGATCAGAGACGGCTCGCCTTGGCGAAGCCGAGTGCCCTTGTGATGCATCCCGGACCAATGAATCGCGGAGTTGAAATTGACAGCCTGGTGGCCGATTCAGACCAAAGCGCCATTCAGGAGCAGGTCGAAACTGGTGTCGCCATACGCATGGCAGTCCTCGACCGACTGACCCGTGCCAGCCACACCTGACGCCCGGAACCGGAATAACGCCCCCATGACCGCTCTCGTTTTTGAAAATGTCCGTCTGATCGACCCGGCTTCCGGTCTTGATGCCCCCGGCAGGCTTCTCACGGAAAACGGCCGCATATCAGGAATCGACAAAGCCGGCACCGAAGGAATTCCCGAAAACGCCACCATTATCGACGGTAAAGGCGCCATTCTCTGTCCCGGCCTGATCGATATGCGTGTCGAAATCGGGGAGCCCGGTCACGAATATCGTGAAACCGTCAATTCAGCGTCCCGCGCCGCTTTTGCTGGAGGTGTCACCAGCGTTGCCGTTCTGCCGACAGGCACGCCGCCGATTGATGACCCCGCCATGATTCGCCTGCTGCGTTCCCGCGGTGGCGATCCTGATGCCGTAACACTCCATCCCTATGGCGCGATCACCAAGGGATGTTCAGGCGAAGCCCTTGCCGAGATCGGGCTTCTTGCTGAAGCCGGTGCCGTTGCTTTTACGGATGGTAACCGCGCCATCGGCCCAACACGTCTGATGCGACAGGCTTTGACCTATGCCCGCGCATTTGACGCTATGATCGTGCAGCACCCGGAAGACCCCTCACTGGCTGGTGCGGGCTGCGCAACAGATGGTGAACTGGCCATTCGCCTCGGCCTTCCGGGGATTCCAACAGCCGCCGAGGCCATCATGATCGCCCGTGACATCCGTCTTGCAGAGCTGACAAAAGGACGCCTGCACTTCGGTCATGTCTCAACGGGTGAAGGTTTATCGTTGATCCGAGCTGCAAAAGAACGCGGTCTTGCCATTACATGCGACACTGCCCCGCATTATTTCGACCTGAACGAAAATGCGATCGGTGATTTCCGCACCTATGCAAAATTCTCTCCTCCTCTGCGCTCCGAATCAGATCGACAGGCGGTGTGCGCGGCTCTGGCGGACGGCACCATCGACGCCATCGCTTCTGACCACACACCGCGCGACGCAGATGACAAACGCCTGCCTTTCGCTCAGGCTGCTGCTGGTGGAACAGGGCTCTGCACACTTCTCGCAGTCACACTGACCCGCGTTCATGATGGCACCCTGACACTGCCAGAGGCTCTGGCATTGCTGACCAGCCGTCCGGCAGAATTGCTCAAGCTTGAAAGCGGCACTCTTGCGACGGGTGCCCGGGCCGATCTCTGCATGTTCGACCCCGAGCGCATCTGGCAGGTGCGGGCAGGTGAACTGCCGGGCCGCTCCCAGAACACCCCCTTTGACGGACGTGCACTGGAAGGTCGCGTTCTGGGAACATGGAAAGCAGGCATCCAGGTCTTCGGAGCCGCCGCATGATCACCATTCATGTTCCGGAATACGCGGTGAAGCTTCTTCTTGCGATCGCGTTCCTCTCCTATCTGATTGGCAGCATTCCCTTCGGGCTTCTGCTTACTGCGCTGACCGGAGAGGGAGATATCCGCAAGATCGGTTCCGGTAATATCGGAGCCACGAATGTCCTCCGCACAGGACGGAAAGATCTTGCCGCCGCAACACTCGCTCTGGATGCTCTCAAAGGGGCTCTGGCCATAGCCATTGCCTTTGTCTTCACGCCTCCGGACTTTGCAGACAGAGCCACATCCATCGCCGCAATAGCCGCCGTCGCAGGGCACTGCTTCCCTCTCTGGCTGGGCTTCAAAGGCGGCAAGGGCGTCGCCACAGGTCTTGGTGCCATTCTCGCCCTGTCACCGCTGACAGGGGTTGCCGGATGCGTCATCTGGCTGGCAGGCGCGAAACTGACCAGAATTTCCTCCGCAGGAGCTCTTCTGGCGTTTCTTCTGATGCCTTTCATCCTGCTGGCGCAGCACCATTTTTCATTTTCCGAATCGGCCAAACCGCTCGCCGTACTGATGATTTCGATACTGATCATCAGCCGTCATCACACCAATATTTCCCGGATTCTCAGCGGTTCAGAACCACGAATCGGTCAATAATACCCGTCGCTCATGATCTGCCCGACTTTCCGGAGAAAATCCCTATGAATCCGGCCCTGACCGACCAGCTCCGTCTGGCCCGGACCGAAAGAATCGGTCCCGTCAGCTGGCGACGACTGGTCGCGGAATATGGCGATGCTGCCACCGCTCTCTCCGCACTTCCTGAAAAAGCCAGACGAGCGGGCAGCAAACAGACGCTCGAAATCCCGACACAGGCAGCCATAGAAGACGAGATTGCCAGTGTCCGCGCCCATGGAGGGCGTCTCATCACACTGACAGATGCGGCCTATCCAGCGCTTCTGGCGGAGCTTCCCGACTCTCCACCGGTTTTGACCGTTCTGGGAGATTTGAATCTTCTGATCAGCAACAATGTCGCAATCGTCGGAGCCCGCAACGCCTCCGCCGCAGGCATGCGCATGGCGGAAAGCCTAGCTACCGAACTGGCCAATGCCGGATATACTGTCACATCGGGACTTGCTCGCGGTGTTGATGGCGCGGCCCACCGTGGCGCCATGTTCAATGGTCGCACCATCGCCGCAATCGCAGGGGGCATAGATGTGATCTATCCGCCCGAACATGCCGGATTACAGGAAGAAATCGCCCGTCTTGGAGCGATCGTGACCGAAGCCCCCTTCGGCACACGTCCTCAGGCCAGACATTTCCCACGCAGGAATCGTCTGATTGCCGGTTTGTCTCTCGGTTGTGTTGTCATCGAAGCCGCCGCTCATTCCGGCAGTCTGATAACAGCCGAACTCGCGGATCGTTACAGCCGAACCGTTCTCGCCGTGCCCGGCTCACCACTTGATCCACGCAATACCGGAAGTAACGGACTTCTGAAAAATGGCGCTGTTCTGGTCGAAAATGCAACAGACGTCATTCAGGGACTCTCCCGGAAAACCATAACGAATGGTTTTTCTGAACCTGCCGCAACATGGGGTGAAAACGGGCAATCCGATACGGTTTCCGCCAATGTTGCGCGTGAAACACTGATTTCCCTGCTCTCCTTTACGCCGACATCTGTTGACGACCTGACGCGGCGCTGCCACTTCTCGACACAAGTGGTCCTGACCGCGCTGACGGAACTGGAACTCGCCGGTCTGGCAGAAATCCTGCCTGGCGGTGGCGCTGTTCTCCTTCCCTAAGGCCTGGTCCGCTCCTGAAGCATGCCCTGCGGCAGAGATCGGACCATACACAGGACGAGAGGAACGGCCGGCTTTCCCCGGCCCGGAGTGCGTATGACTGACGTGGTCGTGGTCGAATCGCCTGCCAAGGCGAAAACTATCAATAAGTATCTCGGCTCCGGATATACGGTGCTGGCCTCCTTCGGCCATGTCCGTGATCTGCCGCCAAAAGACGGATCGGTGCGCCCTGAGGAGAATTTCTCCATGGACTGGGCCGCCGATGAACGCGGCCGCAAACAAGTCAGCGCCATCGCCAAAGCCCTGAAGGGCGCAAAAAACCTCTATCTCGCCACCGACCCGGATCGTGAGGGAGAAGCCATTTCGTGGCATGTCCGTGCGATGCTGGAAGAACAGAAGGCGTTGAAAAACGTCGAGGTTCATCGCGTCACCTTCAACGAAATCACCCGTTCCGCCATCCGCACGGCAATGAAACATCCGCGTGACCTCGATCGTCCGCTGATTGATGCCTATCTTGCGCGCCGCGCTCTGGACTATCTCGTCGGGTTCACACTTTCCCCCGTTCTGTGGCGGAAGCTCCCGGGGTCACGAAGCGCCGGACGTGTGCAATCAGTCGCCCTGCGCCTGATCTGCGAGCGTGAAGCCGAAATCGAAGTCTTCAAGTCACGCGAATACTGGACAGTTTCAGCAGGCCTCAACACACCCGCCGGAGCGCCATTTACAGCGCGCCTGACACATCTGAACGGCAAGAAACTCGAACAATTCGATCTTTCCTCCGAAGCGGAAGCCGCTGCGGCAAAAGCCACGGTCGAAAGCGGCAGCTTCAGCGTTCGCTCTGTTGAGCGCCGCAAAGTCCGTCGCAACCCGCCACCACCATTCATCACTTCGACCCTGCAACAGGAAGCCTCCCGCAAGCTGGGCATGAGCGCTCAGGTCACGATGCGTACGGCCCAGCAGCTTTATGAAGGGATCGAGATGGGCGGAGAGACCACAGGTCTCATCACCTATATGCGAACCGATGGTGTCACGATGGCAATGGAAGCCATCACATCGATACGGGCGCATATTGGTGAATCTTTTGGTGGGAAATATGTTCCCGACCAGCCGCGTGTTTACACGGCCAAAGCAAAAAACGCGCAGGAAGCCCACGAAGCCATCCGCCCCACGGATGTCGTGCACACGCCCGAAAGCGTTGCCCGCTATCTCAGCGATGACCAGCGCCGTCTGTATGAACTGATCTGGAAACGCGCTGTCGCCTGTCAGATGCAATCCGCCGAACTGGATCAGGTCGCGGTGGATATTGCTGATACATCGGCAAAGACCATCCTGCGCGCCAATGGTTCCATCATCTCTTTCGACGGCTTCCTCCGTCTCTACAGCGAAGGCCGGGACGAAAACGACAAAAATGCGGACGATGAAAACCGCATGCTGCCGCCGATGACCGAACGCGATCCGTTGAAAACGGCAGAGGTCGCGACAGAACAACACTTCACCCAGCCACCGCCGCGATTCACCGAAGCTTCTCTTGTGCGGAAGATGGAAGAAATCGGCATCGGTCGTCCTTCGACTTACGCCTCCATTCTTACAGTTCTGCGTGACCGCAACTATGTCCGACTGGAAAGTCGCCGCTTCATTCCGGAAGACCGCGGAAGGCTCGTTACCGCCTTTCTGGTCTCCTTCTTCGAACGTTATGTCGACACGCAGTTTACCGCGAATCTTGAGGAGCAACTCGACGAGGTTTCCGATGGACGCGTGGACTGGCGTGCCGTCATGCAGTCATTCTGGGAAGCCTTCTCGGCCGCCGTCGCGGAAACCAAGGAACTGACCATCACCGATGTGATCGATGCTCTCGATCGCGATCTTGGTCCGCATTTCTTCCCGGTTCCCGCAGATGGAAGCGATCCCCGCGTATGCACCGCCTGCTCGACCGGACGACTTGGCCTGAAGCTGGGGAAATACGGCGCTTTCATCGGCTGTTCGAACTATCCGACCTGCCAATACACACGCCGCCTTGCGATTGATGCAGGCGAAGGTGATGGCGGTGAAGCCCTGAAGGACGGTCCCCGCGTTCTGGGTAACGATCCGGAAACGGGAGAGGAAATCACACTCCGCCGCGGGCCTTGGGGGCTTTACGTCCAGCAGGGAGAACCAGATCCGGAAGATAAAAAGTCCAAACCGAAACGGGCTTCCCTTCCCCGCAATCTGAACGGCGAGTCCATCACTCTTGAACAGGCATCAGGTCTGCTGTCACTGCCGCGTCTGATCGGTCTGCATCCTGAAACAGGTGAAAAGATCACCGCAGCTTTGGGACGTTTCGGGCCTTATGTGAAAATGGGTGCGGTTTTCGGCTCGCTGGATAAAGACGATGATGTTCTGACCGTGGGTCTGAACCGTGCGGTTGATGTTCTGGCGAAAAAACTGGCCTCCATCCGCAACATTGGCGCACATCCCAAGGATGCTGAACCCGTGATGGTCCGTAAGGGACGTTTCGGCCCCTATGTGCAGCATGGTCAGGTGGTTGCCACATTGCCGCGCGGCACCGACATGGATGCCGTGACGCTTGAGGAAGCGGTCGAGCTTCTCGTCGAAAAGGGAAAGCCTCTCAAGGCGAAAGGCAAAACCGCCAGCAAAACCACAAAAGCCAAGGCGGCGACCTCAGCAGAAAAAACCGCACCAAAGAAAAAAGCAGCGCCAAAGAAAGCAGCTGCCAAAAGCACCAAGGAAGCAGGCGCAACGACAAAGGCGACTGCAACGAAGAAAACGACCACCCGAAAGACTGCAGCCAAGAAAAGCGAGGCTGACTGAGCACGCCATCTTTCTGTTCGTCGTCCAGAGGCTGCATGACTGCCCCCATTATGGTCAGCGAGGCAGAGTCGTCAGACCTTACTGCATGTGAGGTCTCACGGCGTGCGGTCGCTTCTTCCTGTCTTGCGGCTCAGTTCCCGGAAGAGGTCCTCGAAGAAGCAGATCATCTCCTGCCCCTGAACATTCGGGAACGGCTGGCGGCAGGCAGTGTGGATCTGCGCCACCTGCCTTTCATCACCATCGACGATCCGGATGCCTGTGATCTGGATGATGCCATCCATGTTGAACGCACAGGAGATGAATGGCGCCTCCGCGTCGCAATCGCTGATGTCGCGGCCTATGTCCGCCCCGGCTCCGCCATCGATTCTGAAGCGTTCAATCGTGCGACCTCGGTCTATCTTCCCGGCCTGACGCTGCCGATGCTGCCGGAAAGATTGTCAGGAGACCTTTGCTCCCTGCTTCCTGATCAGGAACGCCATTGTGTGGTCGCCACTCTTGAGATCACCGCCACTGGCCATATTCGCAGCAGCCGTTTCGAACGCGCTATCATCCGCAGCCAACAACGCCTGAGTTATGCAGATGCTGACAAGCGCAGGATTCCGGCATCTCTGGAAAAACTAGCTGACGACATCTTCATTCTCGCCGGAATACTTGGGAAACAGGCTCTGAATCGGGGATATCTCAATCTGGAGCTGCCCGAACCCCACCCCATGCTTTCACCAGACGGGACCATCTCGGGGCTGCGCCGCCGTCAGAGACTGGAATCTCACAAGGCCATCGAACATTTCATGATTGCGGCAGGTTTCGCCGCTGCTGAAGCGTTGAAATTATCTCCGAATCCGACCATCGGCGCCGCGATATTCCGACGGCACCAACAGACATCGACAGCACAGCTGCGCCGTCTTTATCGAACCAGCTTCCCCAACGCGCCCAGGACGATTTCCCATCGACTGACACATCACGAACTTCTCCGCGCCCTGATGTCCTGCTCCGAATCCGAAACAGACGCTTTAGTCAAACGCCTTGCCATCTGGCGTCTCCAGCGCCCTGCCGAATATAGCCCGTCACCCGGATATCACAGCGGCCTTGGTCTGCCCGCCTACACCCATTTCACAAGCCCGATCCGACGCTATGCCGATCTTCTGGCGCATCGGGCACTCATGCCCGACGGGGCTCCATTGCAAAATTTTTCAGCTGAGCAGGCTGCACATCTGAATCGTAAGGAACGGGATGCTGTTTCCATAACCAGAACCGTCACAAGCAAAATTTGTGGCGATTTTCTGAGGCTGGAAGGGAAATCACACGACGCCGTGGCTCTCTCCCGGATCAATGGACGGACTGAATTTTTTCTTCCGGAATATGGTCTGAGTGGATTTGAACACTTCTTTCCCATTGTTTCCGAACGCCGGATCGGCGAGACAGAAAGAACTGATCCAGAAAACCGGACAACAGATTTGAGCCACCCCGCAGACCATATCAGGCCCCGCAGACGGCACAGGCCACTGATGGAGAACGGGATGTCGCGTGTTACGGTCACTCAGACCTGCCCTGACACTGGGTGCCTGTCACTCCGACGGATCGACTGATGCTCACGAATCTGTGTTGCCCTTCACTCAGCCGCCGTAACTCCGTCCGCAAACATGCTGGAATACACGTGATGTTGCGCGCGCATTCCCATGCCACCGTCCAGAAAATTTTTCACAAAATCCCTCTGCCCCAGATTCGCGCCGTCTCCTTTGCCGTCGCTTTCGCTATTTTCCTGACGGCAACCTCCCCGTCCTATGCAGCCGGGCCAAAGGAGCAGAACAACCCTCGCCCCCCACCTGATAGCGGCATATCTATCCCGGCAGCAGAACAGAGTGCTCAAGAGCTGAATTCAGCCATGCTGCGCTCCGTCCTGACCATAGCTCTGGGTTTTCTTACGCCACGGACCCTGGAACCCCATACCGTGCAGGAATTCAGCATGTGGGGCCTTGCGGGAATTTCTGCTCTCGATCCCGATCTGAATGTCGGAATCGACCCCAAAGGGATATTCCTTTCTTCCGGTCAGGATAGTCTGCTCGTCCGTCCGGTTCCTTCCTCGAATGATCTGAAAGCATGGGCCGACGTCAGTTCTGCCCTCTGCGCCGCCGCGTGGTCGCATTCAGAAATCATACGCAACGCCGGCCAGAACGGTCTGATCCAAAGTTTCTTCGACGAATTATTCAACCATCTCGATCCCTACTCCCGTTATGTCGCGCCGGCTTCCGCCGAGACAGACCGGGAAGAACGTTCGGGAGGCACCGCAGATATCGGTGTCTCTCTCGGCACGGCGAGCACTTCCAGACACGCACAGCCTTCCCACATCATCATCTCTGCCGTGAATGCCAGTGGCCCGGCATGGCCTGCCGGGATCGATATTGGCGACTATCTGATTTCCGTGGATGGAAAGTCCGTCGCCGGACATACGCCTGAAGAAGTTCAGCAGTGGCTGGCCGGAGATGAAGGCTCCACAGTCAAGATCGTCATCTCCTCCGGCCCTTCGCGACGTCGGGAAAAATTGTCCTTGCACCGGGCCGTCGTCCCCCCCGAAACAGTCTTCGCATTTTCCAGCGGTTCGCTGATGGTGCTGCGCCTGACGTCCTTTTCGTCCGAAACCGCCAGCGAAATGAGCCAGTATCTCGATCAGGCTGTCAGCGACGGTCATCTGCGCGGTCTGATCCTTGACCTGCGCGGAAATCGTGGAGGGATACTTCAGCAGGCCGTCACCGCAGCTGCGCTCCTGCTGGACCATGGCGTCGCGGTCATTACAAAAGGTCGGGACCCTCAGGCGAATCATGTCTGGGCCGTTCGTGGTGGCGACATGACCAAAGGTGTTCCGATCGTGATTCTGGTCGATGGACGCACCGCAAGTGCCGCGGAAATTCTGGCAGCCGCCCTGTCCGATCACCGCCGGGCAGTCGTGCTGGGAAGCGCAACGCTGGGCAAAGGGCTGGTGCAAACAATTGCCCAGATGCCAAATGGTGGAGAACTCTTCGTCACGTGGAGCCGTGTGATCGCGCCTCTTGACTGGCCTCTTCAGGGATTGGGCGTCATCCCGCAGATATGCAGCAGCCGTGGACTTCAGGAAGCTCATCAGGAAATCGCAGCGCTGGATGGCAAGGGTGGAAGTCTGCCGACGGCCCCGACATTGGAAAGACGCCTGCGATATCCGGTGCCAGTTTCCGAGATTCTGGAGCTTCGCCGCAGTTGTCCGGCCGCTCTGGGTGATGATGCAGATTTCGATCTGGCGCGAGAGGTCCTCGCCAGCCACAAGATTTACAACAATGCTCTTGCCCTTATTCCCGAACCCACGGCGAACGCGGAGCAGATCCAGTGATTCTCCTCATTTCATGCTGTATCAGGACACATGACTGAACCTCGCCTGAAAACAGATCTGCGCGTTGCCGCCATCCTTCGGCGGGAAAATGATGCCGGAAACCCAGCCATGCGTCTGCGCAAAGGTGATGAAGATGCGGGCGGTATCCTCGTCATCCTCCGTAATAAAGAGAATCTCTGCCTGATTCTGTCGGAAACGCGCACGATCGAAGGGGAGCCCGCATGGATGAAAGCCAGCGGACCAGAGCCGATCACCGAAGAAGCCAGCGCAACCTATATTGACCGGCGCGTCAATCAGGATCCTGATCTCTGGGTGCTGGAAATCGAAACCCAGTCATTCATACCCGCATCCAATTTCCGGATTATCTGATCTCTCAACCTCTAAATAACTGGAATCATGGAAAAATATTGCCTCGCAATTGCTTCTGGCAGGAAAGCTATGACATCAGGAAGCTTGCACCAGACACAGCTTTCGGCAAAACAGAGAGTCTGCTGGCGTACCAACCATATGCCAGCCGTTGGCGTTCGCCCGATGGTTACGGAGCGAAAAGGAAATAAAGCATGAAGCTGCGCTACGGATTTCTCGCGGGGACACTGCTCAGCACACTTGCTGTGCCGTCAGCACTGCGCGCGCAGCCTGTTCAAGGCCTCTACGTTTCGGGAGAAGGTGGAGCCTCTTTCAATCAGGACCAGTTCGTCCGCAGCAGCCCCATGTTCCCGAATGGACATGATAGCTGGAAAACCGGAACCGCCGGCATCGGCTCTGTCGGTTGGGGATTGGGCAATGGCTTCCGCGTCGAAGTCGAAGGCAATTACCGTAACCTTGATTACAAACGCTTCTCCTCTTCTGCCGTTGAACCAGGTGGCAGAGGGGATGGGCGACGTCAGACATACGGTGTTATGGCAAATGCCCTGTTCGATCTGGACATCGGCAAAAGCTGGCTTTTCCCCTATTTCGGTGCTGGCATTGGTTATGGCTGGACAGCCATGAACACGTCTTTCACCGCACCCGATAACAGCTTCACCCAGCATGTTGGTGGAACGTTCGGAAACTTCACCTATCAAGGGATTTTCGGACTTTCTTTCCCTGTTCCCTGGGTCGTCGGTTTGTCCGCGATAACCGAATACCGTTTCTGGACCATGCTTGGTCCCCAGAGCCATGGCGCCACAGCCATCGGCACGGTCGGCGGCTATAATGCTTCTAAACCTTACGGTTTCGCGAGCGGCAACCGCGACAGTGTAACCGATTTCAACCACTCCCTGATGATCGGTCTGCGCTACGAATTCAATCCAGCACCGCCTCCCTTGCCCCCAGCACCGCCCGTTACGGCGCCAGCACCGGCGGCAACTCGCACTTATATGGTATTCTTCGATTGGGATCGTTCCGATCTAACTGAGCGTGCACGGGCCATCGTTTCCAGTGCGGCTCAGGCATCATCTCATACGACACTCACGAAAATCAGTGTCTCAGGCTATACGGACAGTTCTGGAATACCCGGCCCCCGTGGTGAACGCTACAATATGAAGCTGTCGATCCGGCGGGCGGAAACGGTCAAGGCGGAACTCATCAGAGATGGAGTTCCTGGGAATACGATTGATATTCACGGTTATGGTGAGTCCAATCCTCTTGTCCCGACTGGACCCAACACATGCGAAGCCCAGAATCGCAGAGTTGAAATCGTTTTCCGCTGATCTGGCACAAGCTGACAGTTTGCGGACAGCTTCAGAAACGGTCTTTCAAGGCTCTTAACTGACCAAGCTGTTCCGCACTGTCAGCCCTTATAAAAGGATTGCACAGGCGCTCCGACCTCAAGGTTGAAGGAACAGTTGGCTTACCCTGCTGACGAAGTTTCCGCACTTCTTCGGCACGCAATCGAAGAGAGTGATTCTCCGGGGCAACCGTCAATGCGAAGCGGGCGTTCGATTCTGTATATTCATGCCCGCAGCAGACAAGTGTTTCATCCGGTAATTCACGGAAACGCGCCAGACTGTGAAACATATCCTTCGGGCTTCCTTCGAACAGGCGTCCGCACCCGAGGGAAAATAATGTATCACCACAAAAAAGCGCCGCAGGATGAGGCAGATAATACGAAACTTCACCAGCCGTATGGCCCGGAGTAGCAATCGTCAGGATCTCCTCGCCTCCGAATGGAACACGGTCGCCATCGTGAACAGGGATATCTATCCGTCCAATCTGTGAGGCTTCTGCTGCGGGTGCCACGACTTGAGCACCATAATGGGAATGGAGATCAGCAACTCCGTTGACATGATCGTGGTGATGATGTGTCACAAGAATGAGGTCCAGAGACCATCCAGCCGCATCCAGAAATTGTCTTACTGGTGCAGCATCTCCCGGATCGATGACCGCCGTCTTTTCCCCTGTCGTGTCATGAAGCACCCAGACATAATTGTCCTGAAGCACCGGAATCGACATAATTGAAATTGGCATGACGATTTTCTCCGGATCAAAAAACGGTCGAATGCAGACCTGATTATTGCTCTGGTAAGTATATACCCCTTTTCCATCCCCGCACGATCATCCAATGATCGATCAGGGACACCACAGAAGAACGAAAAATTCATATGCATCGTGAAATCCGTTCTCCGACTGAATTTTATACAACCAGGACGGGATTGCGCACTGCAGAGCTTCTCTCCGCACAATTACGTACGTTTTGGCCTCAATCGACGAACGCACGCATTTTGGGAATTGGATATACGGACCCTTTCCTGCCTCTATGGGGAAATGCTTCCACCCGCATATCCGTCCACACGGAAACCCCTTATCTGGCCTTGCCGAATCCCTTGCCCTCGCCTCGCTCCATCTGCATTGCTGACGAATCCTGCCTGCCTTTCCCTGATCTGACGTTTGATCACATCCTGCTCGTGCATGCTCTGGAACATAGCCCCGAGCGGGAACGTCTGCTGCGTTCGGCATGGAAAGTCCTGAAGGATCACGGCAGCCTTCTGCTCGTTGTTCCGAACAGAAGCGGACTTTGGGCGCTGAATGACTCCACGCCCTTCGGTTCAGGAACTCCATTCTCCCGCAGGCAACTGACACGCACCCTGCAGCGCGCTTTTTTTCAACCCGAACGACAGGAGGCTGCGCTCTTTCTGCCCCCTCCGATGCATCGGATCAGACATCGCAGCCTCCGCACATTCTACACCACGACAGAACGTTTCATCCAGAAAGGGCTTCCCGCTTTCGGTGGTGTTCTGATTGTGGAGGCTGTCAAAGATGTATGGAGTGGCATGCCTTTAACGACTGCCGGGGTCCGCGCTTCAATTCCCAAACAGATTCAAGCCACCTTCTGAAAATACTCTTGGACGAAGAACTCTACTTCACGACAGCAATTGTTCTGATACGGGCCTTTGGAAATATTTCCGTCTGCGCAACTACGGGTGTGACGGATCTGATACGTTTGACAACAGCCTCAAGCGGGAAGCGAATATGGGGTGATACGACCAGAACCGGGTTTTCCCTGTTGCTGATTGCCTGATCGAGAACAGAACGCAGTTTTTTAACAAAATCGTTCAGCTTGGTCGGCTCCATCGCCATTTGACGATCCTCCGGCGGACCAGTCAGGCTGTCCAGCAGAATCTCCTCCCATTGGGGACTGAGTGTTATCATCTGGATAAATCCATCGGCGCCAATGACTGCTGCACTGATCTGCCGCGCAAGACGAACCCTGACGTGAGCAATCAATTGAGGAACGACCCTCAACCCCAGACCGGCAGCTTCCTGCAACGCTTCCAGAATCGTCGTGATATCCCGGATCGAAACACGTTCTGCCAGAAGCCCCTGCAAGACACGATGCACGATTCCCAGAGAAACCTGTGAGGGAATCAGATCTGACACCAGTTTCTGCTGCTCTCTGGGCAGATCATCCAGAAGTTTCTGTGTCTGCACATAACTGAGAAGATCAGGCATGTTTTCACGGACAACTTCACTTAAATGCGTAACAATGACACTGCATGGATCAACGACGGTATAGCCACGGAAGGAAGCCTGCTCCTTCTGTGTTTCATCAACCCATAAGGCAGGAAGCCCGAAAGCTGGCTCTGTAGTTCTTTCTCCCGGAATATCGGCAAGTCCGCCCTGTGGATCCATCACCAGAAACTTGTGTGGCCGCACCTCACCAGAACCGACGTCGATTTCCCTGATTTTCATGCAGTAATGATCTGCACCCAGCTGAAGATTATCCTGAATACGAACAGGCGGAAGAATAAATCCCATCTCCGTCGCAACAGTGCGTCGCAACATTTTAATCTGAGCCGTCAATGTGGCTTCTTCGGTTCCTGCGAACGAAAGCAGATTGAACCCGAGCTCCAGGCGCAGGAGATCAATACGCATGACTTCCGATAATGGCGGTTCAACCGGACCGGAAGGAGTCTCGGTCACAACATCTTCAATCGTTTGATCCTGCATGGGATGCCTGTAGCGATACCAGGCTATGCCACCGGCAATGGTCCCCAAAGCCAGAAACGGAAATGCCGGAAGGCCCGGCATGAATGCCATGAGAAATGACAGACCCGCGGCAAGCTGCAAAGGCTTCGGACCGCCAGTCAACTGCCGGACCAAAGCCGCATCCATCGCACCTTCCGTCCCGCCTTTTGTCACCACGATACCTGCCGCAGCGGAAACAAGCAGCGCCGGAATCTGCGAAACAAGGCCATCGCCAATGGTCAATGTCGTGAAGGAAGCGGCTGCATCCGACACACTCATCCCGTGACGGAAAATTCCGATTGTCAGACCACCAACAATATTGATCACCGTAATGATGATGCCCGCAATCGCATCACCTCTCACAAATTTGGCAGCACCATCCATCGAACCGAAGAAACTGCTTTCTTCTTCCAGTCTTCTCCGCTTCTGCCGTGCAACCTTGTCTGAAATCGCACCGGATGCCAGTTCAGCATCAATAGCCATCTGCTTTCCCGGCATCGCATCCAGAGAAAAACGCGCCGCCACTTCCGCAATGCGTCCAGACCCCTTGGTGATCACCATGAAATTGACGACCATCAGAATGGAGAAAACGATCGCCCCGATCAGGACGTCACCGCCCATCAGAAAGCCACCAAACGCCGCAACGACATGTCCCGCAGCGTAAATGCCTTCATTCCCATGGCTTAAAATCAGGCGAGTGGTCGCCACCTCCAGCGCCAGTCGCAGAAGGGTCGTCAACAGCAGCAAGGTCGGAAACGCGGTGAAATTCAGAGGCGTCTCCAGGAAGAGAGAAACCATCAGGATCAGAACAGATATCGTTACGGAAAGCGAAAGACCGATATCAAGAACAACAGTCGGCAAAGGCAGGATCAGGACAGACAAGAGCATGGCCACGCCCATTGCCAGCCCCACATCCGTGCCCGGAACCAGAGAACGCCATTGCCTGGGATCTTTATATCCCATGCGAACAGCCGTCAGCGCAGACCTGAAAGAGGCGCTGACTGAATTCAGAACAAATTGGCCCTTGGTGGTCATATCAAATATCTGCACAGTGTCATTCAGCTGCAGATTCTGATAAATTTACGAATATTAAATTAACAATCAAAAATATATCGTAGCCATTAATCTCTCGGTGGAGCGAAATCTGACAGGTTTCCCGATAAGAGAAAATGTAACACCGGCAACTACCTGACCAGATAATCGTTACAAATGATGATCAGAAATCACAGAAACATCTTTTTCCGCCATGTTTCTGCCCGCTTTGCAGCGTTTGATTATGTTTCAGGATCTTCAACAGACGAAACAAGCTGCAACTGGTCAGATGAGGAAAAAAGAAGAATCCTGAACACAAATCAAGCAGACCGAGGCATCAAAAACATAAGAAGCGGGAAACGGAACCATGCCCCAGAACAGCCTGACTCAGAACGAGCCCTTCACTCCTGGCATCACAAGAACACCGACCGAACGGATGCGGCGTAAAGTCGCGCATATTGCAGCAACATGCGCAATGGGTGCCTGGTTTCTTCTTGCCGTCGCTCCCGTTATCGTTGTTCTGCTCGAAGTTCGTTGATTATTTACCAGAGCCTTTCCTACGATTACGTGTCCGAGGCTTTGTTGCAGATGATTTCGGAGACTCTTCCGCAGGGTCCAGCCCCAGACGCAGCGCTTCAAGGCGGCGGACCTCATCACGGAGGCGAGCTGCGGTTTCAAATTCAAGATCAGCCGCAGCAGCACGCATTTTCTTTTCAATTGCGGCAATCGTGTCATCAAGAGTCTGTCCGACAAATTCATCAGACACCTCCTGTTCCGGTTTGACCGTTACATAATCCTGCTCAAAAACAGACCCGACAATATCACCGATATGTTTACGCACACTTTGCGGCGTAATCCCGTGTTCACGGTTCCACAAATCCTGTTTTTCACGTCGTCTGGCTGTTTCCTCAATGGCGTAACGAAGACTGTCCGTCATCTTGTCCGCATAAAGAATGACACGGCCATCAACATTGCGGGCAGCTCGTCCGATCGTCTGCACCAGAGATGTGCGGGAGCGAAGAAATCCTTCCTTGTCTGCATCAAGGATGGCCACCAGAGAGCATTCAGGAATATCCAGCCCCTCACGCAGCAGATTGATCCCGATCAGAACATCAAACGCTCCCAGACGCAGGTCGCGGATGATCTCGATGCGTTCGAGAGTATCAATATCAGAATGCATGTAACGCACCCTGATCCCTGCCTCATGCATATATTCAGTGAGATCTTCTGCCATTTTCTTGGTCAGAACCGTAACCAGAATACGACCACCTCCGGCAGCCACAGAGCGGCATTCCGCAAGAAGATCATCGACCTGATGTTCGACAGGCCGCACATCCGTAACCGGATCAATCAATCCGGTCGGCCGGATCAATTGCTCGCTGACAACCCCGCAGGTCTGCTTCATTTCCCACGGCCCCGGAGTTGCACTGACAAACAGGGTTTGCGGTCGGAAACGATCCCATTCCTCAAATTTCAAAGGTCGGTTATCAAGACAGGACGGCAGACGGAAACCGAATTCCGTCAGAGTGCTTTTCCGTGCGTGATCCCCTCTTTCCATGCCTCCGATCTGCGGTACCGTAACGTGACTTTCATCAACGATCAGCAAGGCATCTTCCGGCAGATATTCAAACAGGGTTGGCGGTGGATCTCCCGGCTTGCGACCCGACAGATAACGCGAATAGTTCTCGATCCCCTTACAGACACCCGTCGTTTCGATCATCTCAAGATCAAAGGTCGTACGCTGCTGAAGACGCTCGGCTTCCAGAAGCTTGCCCTCGCGGTTAAAGCGATCGAGTTGCTCCCGGAGCTCCTGTTTGATCTGTGATACAGCCTGATTCAGTGTCGGTCTTGGCGTCACATAATGGCTGTTGGCGTAGATACTGATTTCCTGAAGATCACCGGTTTTTTCACCAGTCAGAGGATCAAATTCAATAATACTGTCAATTTCATCCCCAAACAGGCTGATCCGCCATGCCCTGTCCTCATTCTGGACGGGAAAAACATCGACCGTTTCTCCCCTTACGCGAAATGTTCCTCGCCCGAACGCCATATCGTTACGCCGATACTGCAACTCGACCAGAGCACGGATCAGTTTCTCTCTGTCGGTCTCGCCCCCCGCTTCAAGACGAACGACCATCCGGGAATAGGTTTCAACTGAACCAATACCGTAAATGCAGGAAACAGACGCGACGATAATGACATCGTTTCTTTCCAGAAGCGCCTGCGTTGCCGCGTGACGCATACGGTCAATCTGTTCGTTAATCTGGCTGTCTTTTTCGATATATGTATCAGACCGGGGCACATAGGCCTCTGGTTGATAATAATCATAATAACTTACGAAATACTCAACCGCATTATGCGGGAAAAACTGTTTCATCTCGCCATAAATCTGTGCGGCAAGAGTTTTGTTCGGGGCAAGAATCAGAGTGGGTTTCTGGGTGGCTTCGATGATTTTCGCCATCGAAAATGTCTTTCCAGACCCGGTAACACCAAGCAGAACCTGATCACGTTCCGCTGCCTCAAGGCCTTCAGTCAATTCCTTGATGGCCCGCGGCTGATCTCCGGCAGGCTCATATTCGGAAACAACAACCATTCTGTTCTTCTTTTCCCGCGCCGGAAGACGCTCCGGCTGGAAAAGCAGAGGCATGGAAGAAGCGAGTGTGCTGCGGGAACTTGCGGTCATCTTTCCAAGATGATGCGCCAGACGCTCCAGATCAAGGACTTCGATGCTGGGGAGCAGAAACATCTGCTCCCCAGCATATTTTACGCCTCAGCGGTTCCACCATCCCTTCCGGGGAGCGGCAACAGCAGAAGCATCGTCACCGATCACGGTCGGCTCAACCACGACTGCAGCACGACGCGGAGCTGTTTTCTCGCGTTTTTTCTCAGGCTCCTCGGAAGAGGAAACCTCTTCAACCGGAGCCTCTATCGCCACAGGCTCAGCATCAACCGATTTACGACGCGGACGTCCCCGACGACGTGCAGGCTTCTTCGCTGCGACCTCCTCTTCAACGACCTCAACCACAGCAGGCACATCTTCCTGAACTTCAGGCACTTCCGCTATGGTTTGAATCTGAACCGGAGTGACACGCTTCGGCTCCTGCACGACGCCTTCTGTCTGCTCAAGCAGATCGAAAATGTCGGTATAACCGCCACCAAATGGATCAGCCGGCGTTGGCCCTTTCCAGCCACCAGGGGCTTTCTCGGTCCGGTTCTGCTGGAGCGGACGCGATTGTTGAGGGCGAGGCTCCTCTTCAGCATCCTTCCATGACGGCTGGTAACGATTATTACCCTTCCGCGCCGTTCTGGTCCGGCTCCGCCCAGGCATCAGATTGTCAGCATGTGCCGGGATGTCGTTCTGCCCTTCTCCCATCGGCGACTGAGAGATTTCGGCCGAAATATCTGAGGAAGAATGATCATCGTCTTCCCCATCGACTTCCTCACCCGCATTCTGGAAATAGGGCTGCCCCCCCTCGGATCCACGAATCTCGTTCGCTTCCCGCGGTCCACGGCGACGACGACGACGGCGGCGGCGGCGCTGCCCTGTTTCACCTTCTTCAGCGACCGGAGCCGAATTTTCTTCCTCGGCTACCGGTTCAATGACTTCCGGAACAGTCTCGATTGTTTCGCGGGCTTCATGAACATGCGGGATCTCCTGATCCTGCGAAAGCACCGGAGCGGAAGAATGACGAACCTGAAGGTCTCTGATCCGTTCGATCCGCAATGTCGGCGGAGGAAGAGATGAATCTGCCTCAAAGGCGATCCTGACGCCGCAACGATCTTCAACTTCAGCGAGCCAAGAGCGTTTCTGGTTCAGAATATAAAGCGCGATCTCTCCGGCCACATAGACTACGAGTTCTGCATTGGGACGACGTCCAGCTTCGTCTTCAATCGCGCGAAGAACATGAAGAGCCGAGCTTTCAATCCCGCGCAGAATTCCTGTTCCCTGACAGTGCGGGCAGGCAACGAATGCAGATTCAGCAACTGAAGGCCGCAGACGCTGCCGCGACATTTCCAGCAAGCCGAAATGTGAAATTCCGCCAACCTGAATGCGCGCACGATCATGACGCAAGGCGTCTTTCAGTCGACGCTCGACCTGCGCATTGTGACGGCGTGATTCCATATCGATAAAATCGATAACGATCAGGCCCGCCAGATCCCGCAGACGCAGCTGACGCGCGACTTCTTCCGCAGCTTCAAGATTGGTGCGGACTGCCGTTTCCTCGATATTGCGCTCACGTGTGGAGCGACCCGAATTCACGTCGATCGCAACCAGCGCTTCGGTCTGATTGATGACCAGATATCCACCGGATCGCAACTGGACCGTCGGCGACAGCATGGCATCCAGATGACCTTCAATCTGGTAATGCGCAAAAAGAGGCTGATGCTCACGCCGCCACTGAACAACCTTCTGTATGTTCTGCGGCATCAGCATGCGCATGAAATCGCGCGCGGACTTATAACCATGCTCGCCATCAACGATGATTTCTTCGATCTCACGCGTATAGAGATCGCGGATGGCCCGCTTGACCAAGCTGGCTTCTTCATAAATCAGCGCCGGAGCCACAGACTGCATGGTCAGATCACGAATATCATCCCACAAATGGAGCAGATATTCGCAGTCACGCATGATTTCCGGTCGAGGGCGCTGCGCCCCGGCTGTCCGGACGATCATTGCCATGCCATGCGGCAACTGAAGTTCCGCAATGATGTCCTTGAGACGACGACGATCATTGACTGATGTGATTTTGCGCGAAACGCCACCGCCACGCAGTGCATTCGGCATCAGCACGCAATAACGTCCTGCCAGCGAAACATAGGTTGTCAGTGCGGCCCCCTTGTTGCCGCGCTCTTCCTTCACAACCTGCACCAGAAGAATCTGGCGACGACGGATCACTTCCTGGATTTTATAACTTCTCAGGAAACGCGACATCCGGCGCTGGATCAGAGCCTCATCACCCGTATCGGTTTCACCACCGACATATTCCGGGGGGGCTTCACCAGCACCGTCAGACGGAGCTTCAGTATACTCGGTTACACCTTCACTGGCGTCCTCAGAATCCTGCTCCGCTTCGTCAGAAACAGCCGCGACTTCATCTTCGTCCTGCAACGCAAGGAGTTTCTCGCGATCAGCAACCGGGATCTGATAATAGTCTGGATGAATTTCGCTGAACGCCAGAAAACCGTGTCTGTTTCCACCATATTCAACGAAAGCGGCCTGAAGACTGGGCTCAACACGAATGACTTTCGCGAGATAAATATTGCCCTTGAGCTGTTTTTTAGCAGATGACTCTACGTCATAATCTTCAAGACGGTTTCCATCCATCACAACGACGCGTGTTTCTTCCGCGTGCGTTGCATCGATCAGCATACGCCTGGTCATAAAATAAAGAACTCCGGAGAGCTTCCATCAGGCCATGCCTGGACAACAGTTCGGTCATAGACCTGTCTCCGGGAAAGGGCATGGGAAGCGAATAAACAAGATCGCCGGGGACGAAATTTCAGTGTTTCCGGAAGCGAGATACCGACAGAACAACAGGCGGGCGGCACCAGCCACCTTATGCCCGGATTGTTTCCTGCCTGTCAGTCGTCTCCGGTCTCTATTCATCTACCCAGACAATCGGCCAAAAATGATCGGCAGTAATTCCTCTCCCGCTTTCTGCCGGCGACCATCGCAAACAACAGGAAGCGGAAAATATACGCCTCCGAGTAAATCAGAAGACACATATGCCTGTAGCAATGTTGGCGTAAAAAAAGGCTTTATGCAAGCTACTTTCCATCAGGGCTGCGCATCAGGAATGGCACAAAAATATCGCGACCATAATTTTGCCACATGTTTTTATACAGAATTCATATCTTCGAGCGACAATCGATCCAACATTGATCAATCAATATCAGAGCGCCGCATGAAACGACCTGAGTCCTCTGGTTCCCCCAGCGAACAGAGCCCGTCCTTCAGCACGGAACTGTCACGTCGTACTATTCTGACGGCTGCTGCCGGCGGACTGTTAGCCATTCCAGCCACCGCCAGCAGCCGCACCACTTCCCCTCATCCACATCTTGCTGCTCCCGCAATAAGCCACAATATCCCGCCCCTCATTGTTCTGGATCCGGGACACGGCGGCAAAGATCCGGGGGCTATCGGCCATAGCGGCACTTACGAAAAACATATTTCGATTGCGGCCGCTCATGAACTGCAACGTCAGTTGACCATGAACAACAGATACCGCGTGACAATGACACGCACAGCCGATCATTTCATACCTTTGGAGCAACGGGTCGAGATCGCCCAGCAAAAACGCGCCGCGCTTTTCATATCCATGCACGCCGATGCGCTTCACGACCCACATATCTGCGGTGCCAGCGTTTATACCCTCAGCAGCCATGCTTCCGATGCACAATCAGCCGCATTGGCCGCCAAGGAAAATAATGCCGATGCGTTTGGGGAGGCACATTTCCATGCCACTTCCCCGGAAGTTCAAGCCATTCTTGCAAGTCTGGTTACAGAAGAAACAAGACAGGGCTCCGCAAGGCTGGCTGGATCAATTGTTTCCTCATTCGGACCGAAAATTGCTCTGCTGCACAATCCGTCACGTCACGCAGCATTTGTCGTTCTGAAATCAGCGCAAATTCCGTCAGTTCTTGTCGAAATGGGCTTCATGTCAAACGCGCAGGATGAGCAATCACTGAAAAGACCGGAACATCGCCAGAAAATCGCACTCTCCATGTGCAGTGCCGTTGATCGTTATTTTTCCAACACAAGCACAGGGAACGGGAATTTTTCCGGTTGAGAGAGCTCGGGAAAGTCAAAAAGAGCTATTCCCGTAATAAAAAACATCATCAATTAATAATTGGACTGACTGAAAATCTCACATGCCGATTTTCAGCCACTTCATGAGAAAAATTGTTTTATTAAAAACAGCAGACTATATGTTGGCCTATTACTTCCAAAGCTCAAAGCATCCGCTTACGCTCCGCTATCACTACTTCCTAAACGCGGCATAAGTTCGACAAAATTGCAGGGCCGGTGCCTGCTGTCCAACTGGAATTTCAAGATATCGTCCCAACCATCCTTTACTGCTCCGGATGATCCCGGCAACGCGAAAAGATATGTTCCCTTCGCGACACCCGCGAGGGCTCTGGACTGAATTGTTGATGTGCCAATCTTGGCATAGGAAAGCATTCTGAAAAGCTCTCCGAAACCTTCAATCCGTTTTTCCAGAACGCGATCAAACGCTTCGGGCGTAACATCCCGACCTGTGACGCCCGTGCCGCCGGTTGTAATGACAACATCGACCATTGGATCATCCGTCCAACGCGTCAGATATGCGGCGATAAGATCCAGATCATCCGCGACAATTGCACGATCAGCCAGCACATGACCTGCGCCCTCCAATCTTTGAACCAGAATGCGACCCGAAACATCTGTTTCAAGAGTCCGCGTATCTGACACGGTCAAGACCGCGATCCTTACCGGAACAAAAACAAGCGTTTCATCAATGGGCATTTTCAACACACTTACAAAAATCTGAAATTTCAGTCTCTAAAATATCGTTATCATGAAAAAAGGAAAGAGAAGATATCTCCGCTGTATTTTCTCTCGAACGCATGGCTGAATGGCACGTTCGTTCGAGAAAAACACTGCAACGGCCTTCAGATATAATACTCTTCCAAAGGCGCAAAACCATTAAATCGTGTCGAGCAATATGTGGAGACATAGGCACCGGTGCCATCAATCTGGACGCGATCCCCTGCCTTCAAATCGTTCGGCATTTCATAATGACTTTTTTCATACATGATGTCCGCACCATCACAGGTCGGTCCAGCAAAATAGACCTGCTCCATATGACCATCGCGACCATCAACACCAATTTGATAACGGATTGACTCACCTTCAGTTTCCGCAAGACCGCCAAAACGTCCGATATCGAGATAGACCCAGCGGGGACCGCCCTCACGACCACGCCGGCTGACCAGAACAACCTCGGAAGATACTGTTCCGGCTTCTCCGACAATATAACGACCGGGCTCAACCAGCATTTCCGGCAATGCATTGCCGAAACAGCGAGTCATCGTGCGGAAAATCACGTCTGCAAAATGATCGATGCCCGGAATATCTTCACGATAGCGGATGGGAAATCCACCACCCATGTTGACCATCCGAAGCTCAAGACCGTCTTTTGTCAGATCATGGAACAGATCAGCAGCGCGCGTTATCGCAGCTTCATAGGCTGCTGCTGAAGTTTGCTGGCTGCCGACATGGAAAGAGACACCGAACGGCTCCATTCCCATCTCTTTCGCCTTGAGCATCAGCTCTCTGGCACTCTCAACCGTGGTGCCGAATTTGCGCGAAAGCGGCCATTCAGCTCCATAATTATCGACAAGAAGACGGCAATAGACTCTGGAACCTGGCGCATGTTCAGCCAGCTTTTCCAGCTCCTCAATGCTATCAAATGCAAAAAGACGGACGCCAGCTTCCCATGCTTTCGCAATAGCTGATGCTTTTTTCACGGTATTTCCGAAGGAGATATGCTCCGGAGCGGCCCCGGCCTTCAGGCAGAGATCAATTTCTTCCCATGAAGCTGCATCAAAGCATGAGCCCAACTGAACCAGACGTTCAATCACCGGAACAGCCGGATTGGCTTTGACAGCATAATAAATGCGGGCAGCAGGCAGAACAGTATTGAGGCGCGAGTAACGCTCTTCAACCGCGTCAACATCAACGACGAGGCAAGGCGTTGGCAAATCATTTTCACGAATGAATTGAGACACTTTGGGCGTCATAGCACTTACCCTCTTTCTATAGTTCGCGATAATCCATAGCGAACATGTGTTGCGAAACGGTCGAACGGACCGACGACCCGGGCCCTTAGGGCGCCCGGCTGCCAGAACGCTTGACGTCGTTGCGTAACCTCAAAGGGCCAGTGGCACGTGCGTTGCTGCGTGTGGGTGCGCATATGGCGCTAAATCACTACTGACGCAATAGAAAAATCCAGCGTGACGATTTTTTTAACCTCACGTGAACAATCACGACATTGACGAAGGAGCATCCCACACTTTCAGTGTTTTTTATGTTATTCACACGTGGGAAGATAAAAACAGAGTAATGAACAAACACCTATTACTTGCAGGATCCATGAGACATGACAGACGAAATATCCGGTATCATGGACGACATCTCTCCCCTGGAGCCACTTCGTCCTGCAAGATATTCACAGATTCTGATGCACACTTTCAAAGCCGCAATTTCAGCACCAACAACACTTGTCGCAGCAGGCTGTGCATTTTACGCAACTCTAGGTCTGTTTCCTGCCCTTAGCGCGATCATATCCACTTACGGACTTGTCTTCGACCTGCAGGACGTCGCCCATCAGCTGAATGCCCTCCACAGACTCCTGCCTGAGGCAGCTTTCACCCTGATCCAGAGCCGCATCAATCTTCTTGTATCCGCACCATCTGCATCGCTGACACTGCGCCTTATCATCTCCATTCTTTTTGCTCTCTGGACCACCTCGACCGCAACCCGTGGCCTGCTTGCAGCGCTGAATGTCGCCTATAGAGCAAAAGAAAAACGGAATTTCCTGCGATTTCAGGCCACTGCCCTCTGCCTGACCGGGGGCACGCTGCTCGGCGTCATCCTCAGCCTGGCCGTGCTGGTCGCCATGCCGATCATCATCGACTGGATTCCCGTCTTTCTGCCCGTTCCGCCACCAGCCGGATCCATCGAACTGGCCGTCAAGGCTGGCGGCCCGCTGATCATCACCCTGTTCGTCATGTGTGCCAGCACGGTGCTCTATACCTACGGCCCCTGCCGCAAACCGACAGCCTTGAAGCAGTCAGTTCCCGGAGCTTTCCTTGCAACCCTGCTGTGGATCACCGGCTCCATGGCATTTTCATATTATGTTGGAAACATCGCAAACTACGGTAGCACCTACGGACCTCTGGGCGCGATCGTTGCTCTGATGATGTGGTTCTTTCTGAGCGCATGGTCCGTGATGATCGGAGCTGAACTCAATGCCGCACTGGAAAAAAACAGATCCCTGAAAAAATAAGCGCCTGCCTCAGCGCCGTTTCTGCTTTTTCTCAGGGGCCTGCGCAACTTCAACGATGGATTCGTCGGCCTTCTCGACCGTCACGTTGGCTACGCCTCTATTGATAATTCCCAGACGAGCCGCAGCCGTCTGGGACAAATCAATGACCCGATCGCCGATAAACGGACCACGATCATTCACGGTAACTTCTACGCTTCGACCTGTATCCCGGTCGGTGACAATCAAGTGTGTTCCTATTGGCGCTGTGCGATGCGCTGCCGTCATACGCACATCAGACTTACGGCCAGTATTGTGACGCAATGCGCGTCCCGTATACCAGCTCGCAAGACCTTTCTGCTTCAGAGAAGCGCTTTCAGATGATTCTTCCTGAGCCTGACGCGCCAGCGCCGCTTTTACAGAAGCGGCCCATGGCGTACCAGCACCCGTGACTGTCGCCGCGTGAAGCGCTGATGGTCCTGTCAACAGCATTGCCCCCGCACCAAGCAGAAGCAGCTTTTTTTGACCCATCTTTTTCAACAGACACTTACCTCGACTGTTAACAGATACATTTACCTGTATAGCACAAATGCGACGGAAAAATCAAAGAAAACGATGAGCATAGGACAGTCATAAAATTTAAGGCGTTGAATTAGCTTGGATTGTTTATGCAAACAGACAGTAAAATGCGCCCCTAAAAAGATGTATGACCATGTTGAAAGCAAAAAATTACACGTAACAATAATGTATATATTTGTTACATGAACCCGCCCTGAACGAGCGGGAACATGCGCCAGTCAGCAGGCATCACACCGGCAGAACGTGTCTGCCAAACTGTGCTTCAAGAACTTCAGCCATCGCCAGCCACAAAGCGAGAGCACCACACACAAGCCCTTCATACCCGGCCAAATGTGTAATCGCGGCAATGCCTGTTGCTTCCGCCAGCGCAAGGAGAGCGAACAAAATCACCAGAAGCCCGAACACCAGCCTTAAAACCATTGGGCCTTTCAACGTTCCCACGAACATGAACGCCGTAAAGATACCCCACAAACCAAGATAAACCGCCATACCGGCAGGTGGTGTCGCAGCAATCAGGCTAAATTTCGGAAGAAAAATGAGCATGCAGAGAGAAATCCAGAATGCCCCATAAGACGTGAAAGCCGTCAGACCGAATGTGTTCCCTCTGGGATATTCCAGCAATCCAGCAGCCATCTGGGCAGTGCCACCGAACACCAACCCCATCGCCAGCACGGAAGAGTTCAGGGGCAGAAAGCCCGCATTGCACATATTCAGCAGAATAGTCGTCATTCCGAAACCGGCCAGCCCCAAAGGACCCGGATTGGCATAGTTCGTCATATGTAGGAATCCTTGTGAGTTTATGTCTTAATGTTTCTGTTTTATTTTTTTACATGAATTTAGAAGCTAAGAAGACCCTCTCCCGCATCTAAATACCTTCGTTTTCAGTATATGTATTATTCACTTAATAATTTATTTAGGATAGCGTCTCAAATCCATATAACGCTCATGTGAATGAGCGTTCGATGCAGAACTCTTCAGAAAAAGCATCCACACTTAAAAAAACACGCCCATCAAAAGAGCATCCTTCAGATAACTATATGACAAATCGCTCACACACGCTGTCTCCACGCGAGCAGAGGTGACAAGGAAGCAAGAGAACCGCATATGATCCGGGATCATGATGCTCCCGATCCTTCTTCCTCCTGCCCGGTTTCCTCTCTTTCTCCATCAAGCCAGTTCGCTATGAGCCACTCCCTGACACTTCCCGGAACAGATCAGCCTTATCAGCGCCCTGCTGCAGAAGGTGCGAGCCCGGCAATGGCTCAATGGTTCACTCTCAAATCCGAAGCACCAGACCTGCTTCTGTTTTTCCGGATGGGCGATTTCTACGAGCTGTTTTTCGATGATGCGATCGCCGCCTCCTCGGCACTCGACATCGCCCTTACAGCACGCGGCTCGCAAGGCGGCGCTCCAATCCCGATGTGCGGCGTGCCCGTTGGCACTGCCGCCACATATCTTGCACGATTGATCCGACGCGGCTTCCGTGTTGCCGTCGCCGAACAGACAGCAACGCCCAGCCCCGGTCAGAAAGGCCCGCTCCCCCGAGCAATCGTGCGACTGGTCACGCCCGGAACCCTGACTGAAGACGAGCTTCTGGAAGCTGGCCGTTCCAACCTGCTGCTCGTTCTTGCTCAACCTGCCTCAACGGGCGGACGCGGAAGACGCAAGCAGTCAGCCCAGGAAGAAACCGGAGCGGCATGGATCGACGTTTCAACGGGACAATTTGAAACAACCCTTGTCAGCCAGCAGAATCTGTCAGATCTCCTCGGACGTCTGGACCCCGCAGAAATCCTTGCCCCCGATGACATCACCCCGCCGGATTGGCAGAACAGACGCATTCCACTTCCCCCACTGCCCCAGCCGGAAGCCGCACGCACCCGTCTGGCTGAAAGTTTCGGCGTCAGCAGCCTTGATGCTTTCGGAACATTCAGCGACGCGGAAGTGCTCGCGGGATTTGGTGCTGTCGATTACATCCGCAGATCGCAGGCTGGCATCCTTCCACGTCTTTCACACCCAACGCCTCAGACAGCTGGCAGAACGCTCGGCCTCGATGCCGCAACCCGCGCCAGCCTCGACCTGCTTCGCGCCCGGGATGGCGGTGATGAGCACACATTATTTTCAGCAGTTGATCATACCGTAACCGCGGCAGGCGCACGCCTTCTTTCCGCATGGATCGCCTCCCCCTTAACGGACGTGACAACCATAGCAGCACGGCAGGACGGATGGGACTGGCTGCGCCAGCAACCACAACTGACGCAGAAACTGCGCTCCGCCCTCCACGGCGCTCCTGATCTCGAACGCGCTCTGGGTCGTCTTTCCGTCAGCCGTGGGCAGCCTCGCGATCTGGCTGCTGTCAGGGATGCCTTGCGCTCCATGCTGAATGTCGCTGGCATTCTGAGCAATCAGGAAGGAATACCCTCATCCGTCAGCCCAACCCTGCACATTTCAGCCTCACTGGACCTTCTTCGCACGGAGCTTGAACGTGCTCTGGCGGAAGAACTCCCTGCCAGGATTGATGAAGGCGGATTTATCGTCCCGGGTTTTGACGGTGAACTGGATGCGCAGCGTGGGCTTCGGGACGATTCCCGCCGCATTATTGCAGGCCTGCAGACAGAGTATGCACAGCGTTTCGATGTCGCCAGCCTGAAGATCAGACATCACTCCCAACTGGGTTATGTCATTGAGGTCGCCTCTGCTGTCGGAACAAAACTCCGCGCACGGGAAGATCTCTCATTCCGGCAGGGAACAGCCAGTCTTGCAAGGTTTTCGACCGAAGAGCTGATAGAGCTGGATCAGAAAATTGCAGCCGCTGGCGAACGGGCTCTGGTGCGTGAACAGCAGATTTTCCACCGTTTCGTGACGCAAATTCTTCAGGCTGAAGATCTGTCGACAACCGCACGTCACCTCGCTTTTCTGGATGTGCTCCAGTCATGCGCTGTCCTTGCACAAGGCGGGAACTGGTGTCGCCCCGATGTCGTGGAGGAGGAAGCCTTCGCGCTCGAATCCTGCCGTCACCCGGTGGTCGAGGCAGCCCTTCCGAAAGGTGCCCGCTTCACCCCGAACACCTGCCATCTTCCTCCCGAAAAACGAACCATGCTTCTGACCGGCCCGAATATGGCCGGAAAATCAACGTTCCTGCGCCAGACAGCACTTGCTGTCATTCTGGCTCAGGCGGGACTCCCGGTCGCGGCGGCTTCCGCCAGAATCGGAATTGTGGATCGTCTGTTTTCCCGTGTTGGCGCAGCAGATGATCTGGCGCGGGGCCGCTCAACCTTCATGGTTGAAATGACGGAAACTGCCTCCATCCTGAATCAGGCAGGGCCACGCTCCCTTGTCGTCGTGGATGAAATCGGACGCGGCACAGCGACACTGGATGGTCTCGCGATTGCATGGGCTGTGCTGGAAGCCATGCATTCATCGCTACGTTGCCGTGCGATATTCGCCACGCACTTCCATGAACTTGCCGATCTCGCCAATACGCTCCCGCGTCTGTCTCCCCACACAATGGCTGTCCGGGACTGGAAAGGGCAGATCGTTTTCCAGCATGAAGTCATCCCCGGAACCGCGAAACGAAGCTGGGGCGTGCATGTCGCCCGTCTTGCTGGCGTGCCAGCACCTGTCGTCGAAAGGGCTACAAGACTGCTGAAAGAGTTGGAAATGGAACACTCCGCAAGCCAGCGCCCACTTCCTCTTTTCGATATGTCCGGCGCGGCTGAGCCGCTGCCTGCACCTGAAACTCGGGACAGAGTGCGTGAACTTTTACGCAAAACAGACCCGGATACATGCTCGCCCCGGACGGCTCTCACACTTCTTTATGATCTGCAGAAAGCCATGCTTGAAGATGAGGGGCATTTCGACAGAAAATAAGTGTATACTGTCCTTTCTCAGGCTTTACATTCCGTCACTCCCTTCCGGCCCTGTTTTCAAGAGACCAGCTCATTTCCATGTCCACACACTCTGTCGAACGCCTCTCCCGGACCGCAAGCACATCATCCGGCATGACCTTTCAGGGGCCGGAAAATATAGCGCATCTCACACCGGAAGAGCTGAGCGCTTCTCTTGCCGCCTCGATTTCCGAAGCTCGGGCGAATACTCCGGATGGCACGTTGCATCGTGACGTCGTGGTGACGATTTTTCGTCGTCATCTGGGACGTTACCAGACCGAAATTCGTGAACGATTCGAAGCCCGCCAACTGAAAGGCACCGCAGCAGCCAAACATCTGGCCAGCTTTGCAGATGTCATCATCCGCTCCCTGGCGTCATGGGCACGGGAAACAACGGATGGGGACGACAGGGATCTGCGCGGTCTGGCTATTGCTGCAACCGGTGGCTATGGCAGGGGTCTTCTCGCCCCCTTCAGTGATATCGACCTTCTGTTTCTGACCCCGGAGCAACCCGGGCCTCAGGTCCTGACGCTTGTCGAATACATGCTCTATTTCCTATGGGATCTGGGGCTCAAAGTCGGACACGCCACCCGTTCAATCAACGAATGCCTTGAACAGGCTGCCAAGGACACGACCGTCCGCACGGCCCTGCTTGATGCCAGACTTCTTTGTGGCGATTCCTCGCTCTTCTCCATGTTTGAAGCCCGCTTCATCATCAGTTGCACTGAAAGCGGTGCGGCAAATTTCATTTCGGCCAAAAAGCTTGAACGGCAGGAGCGCCACCGCCGGTTTGGTGACAGTCCCTATCTGGTCGAACCAAACATCAAGGAAGGTCGCGGCAGTCTGCGCGACATGCAGACCCTTTACTGGATGTGTCGATACACCTTCGGCACGCGTCACGTTTCAGATCTGTTGGCACCCCAGTTCGCAGATCTGAAACTGCTGACCGAGCAGGAAGCTGCCCGCGCCCGACGTTCATGGGATTTTCTCTGGACGGTGCGCATGCATCTTCATTACGTTGCAGGACGCTCCGAGGATCGTCTGACGTTCGACATGCAACCGGTTGTCGGCGGACGCATGGGCTATACCCGCCATGGTCGACAGAACGGCGTCGAACGCTTCATGCGTCATTATTTTCTCACGGCCCGGGAAGTGATGCGACTGACCCATGTGCTGGAGCCAACCGTCCTGCGACAGGCTCGCGGGCCTGCCGCTGCCACAGCTCGTGCTGATGACAGCATGCGTGATGCCGGTTTCACGCTACAGGATGGCCAGATTACCCCGGATCGCGGCATCTCTTTCGCTGATGAGCCGGTCAGAATGTTCCGGATGCTCCGCCTGTCTCGTGATCGCGACATCGCAATTCATCCGCTGGCCCGCCAACAGATGATCCGCTGGGAACGCCGGGCCGCCACTTTACGCAATGATCCCGAGACATCAGATATTTTCCTGGATCTGCTCTGCGGTGCTTCTCCATCCCGTAACCGCCGTCCTTCCGGACGTGATGCGCAGGGGGAGGAAACCGCTTCTCTCCCGCAAAACGGAAGCGCCCGGGAGGCGCCCGGTCCGGCGCACTGGATGCATATTCTGAACGAGACCGGTCTGCTCGGGGCTTTTATCCCTGACTGGTCGCGCATTGTCGGGCAGATGCAGTTCGACACATATCATATTTTTACCGTCGATGAGCATACGATCGAGGCCATACGGATCCTCAGTCAGGTCGAACATAACAGGATGGCCGATGAAATTCCGGTCGCCTATGACATAGCCCGGGATCTTCACTCCCGTCGCGCGCTCTACATGGCCGTTCTCATGCACGATATTGCCAAGGGCCGTGGCGGTGATCATTCCGAGCTTGGCTCCGAACTGGCGCTGGAACTATGCCCACGTCTGGGCATGAGTGGCGAGGAAACAGAAACGGTTTCCTGGCTTGTTCTGCAACATCTCCTGCTCAGCTACACAGCCTTCCAGCGTGATATCGATGACCCCAAGACCATTCTTGATGTCGCTGATGTCGTCCAATCCCCGGAACGTCTGCGCCTGCTTCTGCTGCTGACCATCGTTGACATGCGCGCCGTCAGCAATCGCGTCTGGAATGCCTGGAAAGCCACTCTGCTCCGTGAACTTTACACAAGAGTTGCTGAAGTCCTTGAAGGAGGGCTGGCCACAACCGAGCGGGACATCCGCGTAACTCACAGCAAGCAGGTGGTCGAAGAAGCACTGCTGGAGGAAGGCGCGCCACCCGAGACCATCCGTCATTTTCTGGATCTTGGATATGCCGGTTACTGGTTGTCCTTCGATCTGGAAACGCAGCTTCGTCATGCCCGCCTGATCCGCAATGCGGAAGCCCGCAAGGCTGCGCTAACCATTGATGCCGAACCACTTCCCAGCCGCGGTGTCACAGAAATCACCATTTATACCGCCGACCATCCAGGTCTGTTCGCCCGGATCGCGGGCGCTCTTTCCCTGGCCGGTGCCTCCATCGTCGATGCGCGCATACATACTTTTTCCAACGGCATGGCTTTGGACACGCTCTGGATTCAGGATGCGACAGGCGACACGTTCGACGAGCCCCAGCGTCTGGAACGACTGATCTCCGTTGCGGAAGATGCCCTCAGAGGAAATATCAACCTCGAAGAGCAGATCGCCAAAATGGCACCCGCGCGTCTTTCTTCACGCACACGGGCCATCCACGTTCCTCCGCGCGTGGTTATCGATAACCGTGCCTCATCAACCTTCACCGTGATTGAAATCAACAGTCGCGACAGGCCCGGCCTTCTGCATGACGTGGCAAACACCCTGAGAGAACTAAAGCTTCAGATCGCGTCAGCCCATATCACCACCTATGGCGTCAGGGCTGTCGACGTATTTTATGTAAAGGACCTGTTCGGACTGAAAGTCACGGAAGACACACGTCTGCGCGAAATCACAGCCCGCCTGCGGCTACAGCTTGAAAAGATCGAAGCCCGTTACGGCGCACCACCACTGACATGACAACCAGCTTCAAGGATGCTCGCACAGGGCTGTGAAACTTGAGGCTGCCTGACCGGGATATGGGGTGAAAGCACGTATCCCGACCGCTGAAATGACTGCCTCATACAGGAATTACCCTCCTGAAAAACAAGGGAATTCCTGGCTTTCAAAGCTTTATCGAAAAAAGTTTTCCTTTTTTATCATTCGACCCTTGACCCCTTCCCCTGACACGGGTAAATCCCCTTTCACCAGCCGGGGCGACCCGGTTGTCATCTAGCCCAGATGGCGGAATTGGTAGACGCGCAGGTTTCAGGTACCTGTGGCCGCAAGGTCGTGGAAGTTCGAGTCTTCTTCTGGGCACCATTTCTTGAAAAAGAAATCAGCAGACAAACAGGAAAGCTTAACAGCTTCCTGCTTTTTCTGTTTTTTTAATCAAAAATAAAAACTGCCTGCCGTGATGTTGCAATCAAAGCAGCTTCTTTTCCCAGATATGGCGTTCCAAAACATATCTTGCCGTCAGCACCCATTTTTCAAAAACGCCTCAATTTCTTGGGCATTATCTGACACCAGATCAACATCTGGAAAATCTGCCCCGGCATGCTTCATCGGCTTCAGATCATGATCTTTGGCAACGATGATCGCGGCAAGTGTTTTCCTCCGCAGCGTGGATGGAACAAAGGAGCATGCGACAGAAGAAGAAAGAATGAAATATTCCGCATGACACCCCCAGATTTCAGGGTGACAGGATGCATCATCCTCATGACAGATGACCGAGACGCGTCCAGCAAAGCCGGCACGTCTTGCATCTTTCATACGCCCCTCAATCATGGAAAGAATCACAAACCATCCTGATGCCAGAAGCTGGTTTGTCAGATTCTGTAATAATATGCCTTCACGAACATCATGCTGATTGGCAAGGATGCAGACTGCACCGCGCAGCATCCCGCCAGCGAGAACCGGAAATGGCTGCTCTAAACAGGAGAATAAATAATTCCACTTGTTTTTCAGGAGCATCGCATCCCGAACAAGGGCTTCCGCCATATCTTCCCGAAGTTCCGTGGGAGACAAAGAATTGACAGGCAAGGAAGCGAACGCAATCTTTTGCCGGGCATGAGCCCCGGCACAAAGTGCATCCATGAATGCGAAAGCAGGCGTGCTGAACCTTCGATCAAAAACCGCAGAACCTCCAGACACGGCGATTCCAGCCAGGGAACCCCCTGCGACCGGCAGAATTGTCACATCCGCCCCTTCCATGATGATCTGAATGAATTCTTCCAAGGCAGAAGATGATAGTTTTTGATCTCCACACATATAAATCAGGATGTCGCCTGAACACTGCTTCATCCATCGGTCATCAGATTCTGAAATTTGCTTCAGTTTCGGAGTGATATACCCTTTCCCCCGAGAATACTCCGAGACAATGGATGAAATTTTCTCTTGGGGCCAAAAAACTGAAAGTGATGCCTGAATGGAGCGCAGCAGGGCGGACTGCCTTTCCGCATCTTCCACAATCACACTCACGAACTCTTCGGTTCTATCCTCATCAGTAATTATTCTTTTTTTGTCTTCATTTTTTAAAAATTTATTAGATCTATAATTCGTTTTCGCAACACTGGAAGAAGACAACTCATCCAGACGCGCCTCCAATGAAGCCAAACGCAATTCGCTCGCCTCAAGATCGCATTCCAGATCACTTCTTTGCTGGAGCAATTCAATATAACGACGCTGCATGACATCAGAAGAAAACTCACGACTCTCCGGAGATGTTTTCCGGAAAGAGTCATCAAAATCGAGAACTTTTCTTGCAATCTCAGATCGGACCCGAACAGGAAGAGAAGAGATCAAAGGCCAGAGAAATGGAATGCGCTTTGGATAAAACGCGGCCTTCCTGGAACCCGAGGATCCAAATTCTATTTTCTCACCCAGAACTGTTTCCAGATCATCCCACGACAGATCGTTCGTGTTGTGTATCTCTGGCCACAATCGGACGACAGGTGTCTGAAGGGCAAACGCAATCGCCGCGATGAAGGCCTGATCTGTTTCTATCAAAGCCGACTGGGCAATTCGGCGGATCATATCGCTGACTTGCTGCCCGGAGAGCCCAACCTGAACAGAATCTGAAATCTCAACCCGTAAAGCACCTTCACGGACAATCTCCGCAACGGGCAACTCTAAAACCCTGAGTAAAAAAAATGGGTTTCCAACGGCAACAGATGCAGATGCTCTCAACGCCACCCGTGACACGGGTCCTGTCAAAAGCATCACTCTCTCGGCCAGATCTTCAGGGGGAAAAGAAAACTCTCCATCTGTTGGCAGGATGCAGCCGCATCCCCAAATCCAGCTTTTTATTCTTACAAACGTCCCGGCCTCCAGACGCTCACAAGCATGCAACCGATGAATATCTTCTGGATTTTCAAGAATCTTCGAAAGAATGTAACTGCCGAAATCCGCCTCCGATCCCACAGACCAGACAATACTTTCAGGCGCCTCCAGAACAGCAGAATCCCAACACTCTCCAGTGAGCAAGTTCAGGCCACCGTTTCTTTTTTCGGACAAAGAGCACGTTCAACCAGCGCGCAAACACAATGAGCAGCCATGATGTGAATCTGCTGCACCAATGCGGTTCTATCCTCCGGCGCGCGCAGGGTAATATCGCATGCAAAGTCCATCCCTCGCCGCCCGGTCATCGCCGCGCAGATCATTCCCCCTTCACGTGCTGCATCAAAAGCTTTGATGATATTCGGGGACCGACCAGAGGTGCTGATGCCCAGAAACACATCTCCCGGCCTTCCATAAGCTTGAACCTGCCGGGAAAATACATATTC
Source organism: Acetobacter sp. (assembly GCA_012517935.1). Classification (GTDB taxonomy): domain Bacteria; phylum Pseudomonadota; class Alphaproteobacteria; order Acetobacterales; family Acetobacteraceae; genus Acetobacter. The sequence continues at coordinate 45,363 of JAAYUA010000077.1, forward strand.
ATAACCATAATCATTCGAGATGGCTGTCAACGATGACGTATCCGTCGTCAGGGCAATCGCTGACAATGGACGTCGATCATACATAAGACGCGCCGTAAATTCACCAGCGATATGCTGGGCATCCGCAGCGCTTCCTCCATTTCCGGCAACCAGCAGCCGACCTCCGGCACGCAGGGATGTGACGATAGCACCCGCAAGGGCAAACATATGCTCCCGTGCAGCCACATCCATGCGGAAAGCAACCACTGCGGCTTCGGAATCCTTGAGGAAATCAGAGATATAGAGACTGTCTTCAGCTGGAAAAATTCCGGACTCAGAAAAATTTGTATCAGCCATCATTGTCGGATCCATAGCCTGCCAAAATCATATGGACGAAATATCCCGCAACTTATAGCCCATCAAACACTCAATGGGGAGAGCTTAGCAAAACCCGGCTATCCGTTACCTCAAGATGAGGATTCAGAAATCTTTCAGTCATCGCTTCCTCTGGCCAGTCTCCGGCCAGACGCGCAAAATCCTCTCCCTCCCGGACTGCGCGGAAAGGATCCGTGGATTGCCCTCGTGTTGCGCCCTCTGCATGGATCAAGACAGCTTGCGGCGTCCATATGACATCATGCCCGGATGCCCTGACCCGAAAACAATAATCAAGATCATTGCAAGTGACAGGATAGGACTCATTAAAGCCACCAACGAGTTCAAAAATCTCGCGTGATGACATTAGACATGCGCCCGTTACGGCTGAAACGTCATGAGTGAAGGCAAGTTGTCCCATATATCCGGTGTCCTGAGCCGTGGCATAACGCCAGATATGCTTGGGATCCAATCCGGACAGCGCAATTCCACCATGCTGGAGGCGACCATCAGGATAAAGGAGCCGGGCTCCAACAGCTCCGACATTCGGCCTTCCTGCCTGACGCACCAATTCTTCCAGCCAGTTTTTTTCCTTGGGAATAACTTCAATATCATCATTCAGAAAAAGTAAAAAATCTCCCCGCGCATGTCTTGCGCCAAAATTATTGAGTCTGGACCAGTTGAATGGACACTCCATTCTCAGCGTCTGGATGCATTCTTTCCTTTTTATGGCAAAAATATCTTCATATTTTCCTTGAAAATAGCTTCCATTATCAACAATTATGACTTCAATTTCCAGCCATGAAGTGTCCTCAAGAAGCCCTTGAAGACAACGCTCCAGACGTTCCGGACTGTTTTTCGTTGGAATGATCACTGAAACAAGTGTTTTCTCTTTTGGCAACGGATATGAAATATATGTCCATATATACTGAAGTTTTTCACTAGGTTCTGTTTTTATCTCACCGACTTTGACGCCAGGATAAGATGACTGAACATATTTTTCACATATCATCTTAAGGCCGGGAAATTGCGATGTTGTCACAGGGATACCCTGCCCCGCATATCCACTCCGACTATAAAGCATTACTTCCGGTATATGCCGCACATTTTCCTGACCAAGTCCGTCAACAATCCTTAGCGCAAGATCATATCGCAACAGAGATGCCGGCAGATCTTCAATGCTCTCCAATCCCTTCAGGCATGCACGTCTGAATACAGCAAACTCTCCAATGAAATCGCCATAAAGGAGCATATTCCGCCCCCATCCCGGCCTGAAGACTGGCTGCCTGATATGGTCTTCCGCCCCCACATACGCCGTATCTGAATATATGAATAAAGCGTTATTATGAAAGTATATTTCTTCAGATAAACGTTCCATAGCTCCAGAAGAAAGAAAATCTCCGGGCTGCAGGATCATTACCCAGGGACTGCTTCCCATGCTGAATATATTTGACCACGAAAACACTTGATTTCCGCAAGAAGAAACAAAAATTATATTTGATTTTTCTCCGAATTTTTCTTCAAGATAATCGCTCACATATTGTGGAACCAGCGGAGCTATATGAAGATAAACAGTTATTGAAAACTCTGAATGCTGTTCAAGCAAAGACAGAAGAGTCTTTTCGACGAGGTCAGGTCGGACTGTTCCCACCTGAATAACAACGTCAATTCCAGATAAACCCACCGGGATTATGCCCGTGAAGAGTTTCGGCCTCTTCTTTTTTGCTATTTCAAACCATTGCAACCAGAGAAAACAGGCAAGTTCATCATCCGGCAATGCACCTTCCGGATAAAGCCAGTGCCATATCCGCCGATAATTCCGCGCCTCTTCAGACAGGGCAATCATACGCAAGACAGATAAAGGGTCTGAAAATCCCAGTGCGGTTTTCAGACCCTCAAAATCCGGCTCTCGCCCCAATCCATGTCGGTAGAAAAACCTCACACTCAATTCGTCGACATGCTTTCTGATGCCGTGAAGGCGACGAAATTCTTCCGAACCCGTCACCTTGCAAATCAGGCTATCGACAGCCTCTGGCGAATGAAGCAACGCTGCTTCCGAAAGAATATCCTGAATTTCAGGCAGAAGCCCCAATGCTGTCCTGAAAATCAATATAGTCGTTGCGATCCGCTCCGGATCAATTCCCTCCGGCTTCAGCTTCAATCCGCGCAGCCTTCAAACACCACATCGCTCCCCGGCCCCGGACAGGCAAGATACATCAGGCGCCTGAGTTCAAGTCGGCCACGCGCCACGCTATCAAGAATCAGACCACAGACGAGGGACAGTGCTGACAGCATCATCAAGCCCGTAGCCAGAACCGCCGTCGGAAGGCGTGGCACCAACCCTGTGTTCATGTAATCGACCACGACAGGAAGACCAGCGACAATCCCCAAAAGAAAAAAAAGCACGGTTGGCACCATAAAAAACAGAAATGGCCGCTCATGCTTCACAAGATAAAGGATTGTTTTCAGGATCCGAAAACCATCACGATAGGTTCGCAGTTTCGAAACAGACCCTTCCGGGCGTTCGACATATTTTGTGCTGATTTCCTCAATCGGCATCCCCAGATCCAGAGCGTGAACCGTCAACTCCGTTTCGATCTCGAAGCCAGATGAAAATGCGGGGAAAGATTTCACAAACCGGCGCGAAAACACTCTGTAACCTGAAAGCATGTCACTCAGACGATTACCAAAAATCGCCATGACCATACCCGTCAGAACGCGATTGCCCAATCGGTGCCCACGCCTGTAAGCCGCGACCCGATCCGTAACACGCGCGCCATTGACCATATCCAGACGTCGCTCACGCGCCGCAGCCAACAAGGCTGGCGCGGCTTCCGCTTCATACGTCGCATCGCCATCAGTCAGAATATAATAATCTGCTTCAATGTCCGCAAACATCCTGCACACGACATATCCCTTGCCCTGCCGTGTTTCGGAACGAACAACCGCACCAGCCTGCCGGGCAACCTCCTGCGTTCTGTCTGTCGAATTGTTGTCGTAAACATAGATGACAGCTTCAGGCAAAGCCTGCCGAAACCCCTGCACCACGGAAGCGATGGCGGCTTCTTCATTGTAGCAGGGAATGAGAACAGCGACCCGCTCCGCTGAAACTTTGTTCATATCAGGAGAACCACGGCGTCATATTGCCACTCAGAAGAGAATAGTGAATCGCCCTCAAACCCGGAATGACCAGATACTGGATGCCAAGCATCACCACCAAAGGTGACAGATCGACATTCCCGAATGACGGCAAAATATTGCGGATCGGTTGCAGAACGGGCTCCGTGATACGCGCCAGAAAGTCACCAATGGTCCAGACCATACGATTCCGGCCATCCAGAACACCAAAGGCATACAGCATGCTGAACACGCAGTAGATAATCATGACCCACTCATAAAGGTTGGCGATCATGACAAGCAGCCTGAAAATAGAAGTAATCAATGCTCCGGAACCCTCTGCGACCTCAAAACTGAACACCGGTCTGATTGCCATACCGACAGCGGCAATCCTATCCGGGTGCCGGAAGCCATACAATACGTCTTGACAACCCAGAAGAGGAGGCTAAGTAAATATCCACATGAAAGTGGGGCTGTAGCTCAGTTGGGAGAGCGCCTCGTTCGCAATGAGGAGGTCAGGGGTTCGATTCCCCTCAGCTCCACCAGCCACTTTCCAAAATGCCAGAAGCCAGTCCTGCAGGACCAGCCCCCAGCCTTCCCTGAATCAGAAATTCAGGACGGCACCCCCGGAAACCGCATTATCCGTGACATGATACGGACCATGCGCCGCCGAAGCACTGTGTTCATATTCCGTGATCAATGTCAGCCAATCGGTGATTTTCAGGTAAAGAGCGCCAATTTCAGCTTCATTGCGCCTGATCAACAGGGGATTATCATCACCAGTGGCATTGTAGAGATTACTGACGCCATAGCTTCCGACAATCCTCAGGCGCTTGATCGGATTGTAGGATACCTGAACGTAATATCCTTCCGAATTGCGCTTGGCACCGTTATTGGCAATACCATCAAAGAACAGGCCCGTCGTTCCGACCCCACTTCCGTGATAGTAATACGCGACCCCCTGGAAGCCGGCATAATTGATCTTGCCCCCAACTTCCTCCGCCGTGGCCATAGCGCCTCGCGTCTCGGTCGCTGCAATGCGGCTGCCCTGAAGGTTCTGCTGATGCTGCGCCATGAAGCCAGCCCATACACGTCCGGTCACAGGGCCTTTCGCGAAGTCATAGGTCACTTTCGCCTGCGCCATCGGTGAACTGTGCTGCGTCGATGTTGCGGATACATCGCCTCCTGCAAAGTTAAACTCATCCAATGGCGTCATGACACCAACGGTTGCCTGCACGCCCTTCCAGACGGGAGAGGCGTAGGAAATCTGGGGAAGCCAGTCAGCATAGATATAACCGACACCAATACGGCCAAGAGACGTATTGGATGGGGCTGCATTGTTGCCGGTAATACCAACACTGGTCAGCGTCGCATCGCTGAGAATCGCATCAGAACCAAAAATACCCAGATCACGTCCAACCTTGAACGTGCCATATTTCTTGTTTCCGGCAGTCATGTAAATCTGTCGGAAATCAATGCCGGGAGTGCCCAACGCCACAGAACTTCCGCCCGAATTCGCATTCAGCGTGCCAACAGCGGCATTGTTTGTTCCTGGATACATTCCGAACACAGCCGCGAGATCAATTCCACGCTGCGTCGTATTCATCTTCAGGATAAGACCTGCAGGCAAAAATCCGTTTCTGATCGACGATGAATCAAACCGGCTGCCCCCTTGCGACAGAGCGCCGAGAATGGCCGGACCGCCACTCGGACTGTTGAATGTATAAAATCCGTTAATAAACCCTGAAATATTAAAATCTATAGGACCAGCATGAAAAGTAATTCCTTGCCCGGGGACATATGTCGCAAACTTGACCACATCCTTGCTGTCCGTATTGAACTGGATACGTGCATCCTGAAGCGCCTGCTGAGCAGCAGCCGCACTGGCTGCGGCACGATCTGCGGCTGTTTTTGCTTCAATCAAATAAGCCGGACCATCGGCCCCATGCTGCCGTCCACGGCGTGAGGATATGCGTTGCTCACGCGCATGACCCTGCGTCTCTGCACTTTCCATTTGCACACGATGGACGTGCTTTGCCATCAGAACGCGATATTCCCCAGACGTCAGGCTGCCTTTCGCCTTCAGAATCTCCAGAAGATCCGTGTAATCGTCAGCCCGTCCAACCGCAGGCATCAGGGCAAGTCCCCCGACCCCCACAGTTCCCAGCAGCCAGATGCGAAGAATCTTTTTACAATCAATCATTTTTATTATCCACGCGATCCGCCTGAAATCCCAGGAAAGATCCTCACCATGCCCAAGGATTACGTTCTCTTAAGAAGCCTCATAAGCAGGATACCATCTCGAAACAACTCGTCTGCAAGGAAGAAAAACAACCGGAACAAGGTCCTGTTTCCAGTTGAAAAGGAGACAGGTCTGCCGTTCCTGCGGTCAGCAGGACGCTCTAATTTGCGGATGACAGAAATACGATTATTTATAAAATCGCTGATTCAGAAAACACTGTTGTCATCCGGTGCCATATTGCACCACATCCCTGCTTTCCCGTTTCCATCGGGAACCCTCCCTTGCACAGCCCGCTTTTCAGGAAGCGCAAGGCCGGTACAGCCCCCCGGAATACACGGAATTTTGAACAGGCAAACCACATTCAAAAGGCAACTGTGGCAACCATTCAGGCATCACATCAGGAAGGGCTCACATATCCCACACAGGCTCGGACATCTTCCCGACGAATGCCTTATGGGCTTCGAGCTCCACCGACGATGGCACAACGCGTAACCGGCGACGCTCTTCTGGTGCCGCATATTGAACGCCCGGCAAGGCATCGTCCGCAGCGCCAAGCCCCAGACCATGCTGCCGTCCCCCCAGAAGCTCGATATAAACTTCAGCAAGAAGCTTGCAGTCCAGAAGCGCATTATGTGTTGTGCGTTCAGAAAGATCGATACTGAACCGGCGACACAGGGCATCAAGACTGTTTGGCATGCCCGGAAACATCTCACGCGCCATTGTCAGCGTATCAACCATCCGCTCCTTCGCCAGCACAGGAAAACCGGATCGTTCCAACTCTGCATTCATGAAGCCAAAGTCGAACGGCGCATTATGCGCAATCAGTTCATCCTCTCCAACGAAATCAAGAAATCCTTGTGCAATTGAAGAAAATTTTGGCTTCCCACGCAGATCTTCAGCCGTGAAACCATGCACCTTCGTCGCCTCAGGCGGAATATCACGCTCCGGATCGATCAGCACATGGAAAGACTCACCCGTCGGCAAGTCTCCGATCAGTTCCAGTGCCGCGATTTCAATGACCCGATCCCCATCCAGCGGATCAAAACCCGTGGTTTCCGTATCGAAAAGAATGCTTCGTTTCATATCAACCCGCCTGTCTCATCCCGTCCGCGCAGACGCTTCAGAAAACATCTGACTGCCCGCTCCGTCTCCATCATCGACAGACCAGTTCTGATAACAGCATCAGCCTTGCGCCTGCGAAATGCATCTGGAAGCTGCCGTGCAATCAGACGCTCGACCTCCTGACGACTGATCTGACGCCCC
>JAAYUA010000078.1 GCA_012517935.1 Acetobacter sp.
CAACGTCTTTACATTTGATGTGTCTGACGCAACTTCACAATAAGACTTATTGCCGCTCAGGCATCACCGCACTTACATCGCATCCAAGCTTCCTCACCTAAAGGCATATCACTAAACATGATTGTGGATCATATTATATTACGTTTGTATTTGTATTTGTATGAAGATAAATATGAGTTTTACTCACGTCTTATATGAGAAATCCCTGAGTGTGGAGCGGTCATGATGAGATACGAACTTATCAACAAACAAAATGTCGGACTTAAATTGAATCTTCCTTCAAAAGCTCTACTCGTTACCTTCGTTCCTTAATAATTTCGATCATTTCCAGACTGCTGAAGAAATATCAACGTGTGATGGCAAAAGTCCCTCTTTTAATAACCCGTCGGACACCTCTTGCTGTTCCTGAATAATATCTTCGTTCATAGGCGCATAACCAAAATTACGCGTTTTTATTGCAGAATAAACCGTATCGTAAGGCAGGCCTGTTTGTGTTGCGAGAAGATGGGAAATTTCGGATTTATGCATCTGGGCCCAATCATCTGTTTGAGCGACCTGATGAAGTGTTTCCCGCAGAAGTTCAGGATAATTTTCTGAAAATTTACGGCTGGCGAGGAAAAATTCTCGATTGGCGACAATATCCTGAGCCGTTGTCAGAATGCGTGGTCCGTTGGAGAGTGCGCCGGAAAGATAAGGGTCCCATATTGCCCATGCGTCAATCTGACCGCTTTCAAAGGCTGAGCGAGCAGATGGCGGTGTAAGATAGGCCGGTTTGATGTCATGAAAAGACAGACCTGCTTTATGGAGAGTCTTGAGAAGAAACCAGTGAACGTTTGATGCGCGATTGAGAGCAATCCGTTTTCCCTTTAGATCCGCAAGCGTTTGGATCGAACTGTCTTCAGGAACAAGAATGGCTTCAGCCAATGGGGCAGGAGGCTCATATCCCACATAGACAAGCGCATCCGGACTTGCTGCCGATGCAAACACAGGGGGAGCATCACCGGTCTGCCCCAGATCAAGTGCTCCCGCGATCAGGGCCTGCAGAAGTTGTGGACCAGACACAAATTCTGACCATATGACATTCGCTCGACCTGCCAATGCTTTTTCCAAAGCGCCAGATGCCTTGAGAATAACAAGAGTACTGTAGCGTTGGTAGCCAATGCGGATGACAGGTGTTTCTGCATGTGCTGAGGGGACAAAAGTGAGTGCAATTCCCCCTGCCAGCAGATTGCGACGATTGATAACGGTGTGCGTATCAGTCATGGAGCTGCCGTGTTGTATTGTGGTTCGGATGTTCCGAAGAGCTTTTCCCGCAGAGTGCCGGGCTGATATTCTGTCTTGTAACGGCCACGCTTTTGAAGCTCTGGCACGATATAGGTCACAAAATCCTCGAAACTTCCGGGAGTAATGGCATAAGCGAGATTGAGGCCGTCAATCCCTGTGTCCTCAATCCATTGTTCGATCTGATCCGCGACTTTCTCTGGTCCACCAACGAATGTTACGCCCATACCCCCGATTGCCGCATGCTCTGCGAGCTCCCTTACGGTCCACACCCGTTTGGGGTCGACAACGGTTAAGGCATCAATTGCGGAGTGAATGGCATCATTGCGGATATGACGGACAGGATCATCGAGATCGAAGGTCGAAAAATCGATCCCCGTCCATCCTGACATGAGCGTCAGAGCACCTTCATGACTGACATATTTCCTATATTCTGCCCATTTTTCTAAAGCAGACTCATCATTTTCTGCAGTTACGATGGTTACGAGAGAGAAAATCTTGAGTGATTTCCGGGATCGTCCTGTGCGCTGAAGCTCAGCTTCCAATCCTGAGACAGCATGTCGTGCTACCTCTTTGGACGGGCCGGCAATAAAGACGCATTCAGCATAGTCACCAGCAAAAGCTCGACCTTTACTGGAAGTGCCAGCTTGATAAAGAACGGGCGTTCGTTGCGGTGAAGGTTCACAGAGATGGATCGCATCGACCTCAAAATACTTACCTTTATGCTGAAGACGATGAACCTTTGTAGGGTCAGTAAAAATTCCAAGCTTCTTGTCTCGAAGGACAGCGCCTTCCTCCCAGCTCCTTTCCCACAGGCCTCTTAAAACCTGCATATAATCGCGTGCGACGTCATAACGTTCATCATGAGATGTCTGTTTTTGTTGTCCCACACCTTTTGCAGCGCTGTTCAGATAACCGGTTACAATATTCCATCCTATTCGTCCGTTGGTAAGGTGATCCAATGTGCTGATACGACGCGCAAAGGGGTAGGGATGTTCGAAAGACAGCGTCGCAGTCAGCCCGAATCCCAGATTTTCAGTGACGGCGGCCATCGCGGAAATCAGCATGGCGGGATCATTAACGGGAACCTGAGAAGCATTGCGTAGCGCCGCTTCCGGACCTCCACCATAGACATCATAAATGCCAAGAACATCTGCGATGAAAAGGCCGTCGAACAGCCCACGTTCAAGCGTTTTCGCGAGGTTCGTCCAGTATCCTAGGGTGTTGTAATGCGATGATTGATCGTCTGGATGACGCCATAGACCGCTCGCCTGATGGGAGACGCAATTCATATCAAATGCGTTTACGGGAATAAGAGACACATGCGCTCCTTGAAAACGATCAGGGTGAAACGGCAAGGG
>JAAYUA010000079.1 GCA_012517935.1 Acetobacter sp.
AAAACCCTGCCTTCGACGGAACCGGTCTGAGCCGGTTGGAGATATCCTTCAGCTTCAAACCAAAACACGGCCGGAAGAACGGCAACGATCTCTGGGATGAGGATCGTTGCATCGAGCCGGGGAATATACCCCGCGTATCGAAGCTGATGGCCTTGGCGATCCGCTACGACAGGCTGGTGAGCCGCGGTGAAGTGCGTGATTATGCAGATCTGGCGCGACTCGGTTACGTGACGCGGGCCAGAATCACCCAGATCATGAACCTGCTCAACCTGGCTCCTGACATCCAGGAGGCGATTCTCTTCCTGCCCCGGACGGTCAAAGGGCGTGACCGGCTTCGAGAGAAAGAGGTCCGTCCCATTGCCGCCGTTTCTCACTGGTCGCGTCAACGAAAGATGTGGGCGAAACTGACCGCCGGTCGGATAAACTGACGACACCCATCAGACTGCCAAAAAGCTGTTTTCTGTTTTTCCGCTCAACAAAAAACCCCTTGACTTACTGACCCATAGTCAGTATTATACTGACTGGAGGTCATTAGAGTATGCACAGATCGACGGACAGCAAGCAAAAGAAAGTGGGCGTCAAATCGAAGCGCCGACGCCTGCGCCCGGAAGCACGCCGACTTGAACTGGTTGAGGCAGCCCTAAGCGTCCTAAGAAGCCAAGGTCCCATAAATGCACGTGTCGAAGATGTGACAGAGGCTGCGGGAGCGGCAAAGGGGACTTTTTATCTCTATTTCTCATCCTGGGAAGATCTACTCATCGAAGTTCGCGCGCATCTCTTATCAAAATATATAACCGAAATGCAGAAGAGATTTCCGGTTGAAGCGCTTTCTGACTGGTGGGCCGCATTTGAAAAAGAATGTGTCTACTTTGTCGATTTCGTCGAGGAGTTGGGCGACCTGCATAAAGCCATATTTCATGGGCAAATTGCGGATCACCCCATTGACTCACCGATATCTTCCGGAACGGTTGTAAGTTGGATGTTGAAGACGGGGATTGAATCAGGCGCTTGTCGACATGTTGAAATAGACGTTGCGGCCCGGCTTCTCTTCTCGGTCTTGCACACTACTGCAGACAGCATTGGCCAAATGGGTGACCGTGAACGCTATCTCAATTCGATGTTTGATCTGCTTCGGGCTTGGCTTCGCACTTCCGCTCCGGCGGTAATGTAACAGAGAATATCTTCTGATGAAGGAGAAGAGGCAAGTGATTGAACAGAGCAAAAAAATGGAGGTCAACCACCTCGTCACCGCAAAGTCGGGCCGTTGGATTCCGGTCATCGATTTGAGGCGTTGTAAAGGTTGTGGCAAATGCGTTGAAGTCTGCCCAAATAACGTATTGGAAATCCGCGGCATAAATTCTGAACATTATGAACAATTGGGATGGTGTGTCCGGATGAAGATCCGACATCATGGGATGCGGGTTGCCTATGCTGTCCATGCAGACGACTGCCAATCATGCGGCCAATGCCTCGAAGTTTGCCGGGAACATGCGATACATAGAAGCCCCTCTGATCTCTGATCCAATTCGCTTAGGAGCAAGGAGCTATTTATGGTTAAGGAGGTACATTAATGTTTCAGAAGGACGAAGAAACTGTAGACGCGAGGGCGGCAACAACCCACTCACGTCGATGGCAGGCGTTTTCGGTTCTGGCGCTGGCCGTTTTGATCGTGGTGCTCGACCACATGGTGTTAAATGTCGCTCTGCCGACATTGCAGCGTCAGATGGGAGCCACGCTTTCCGAATTGCAGTGGATCGTCGACGCCTATATGTTGGCTTTTGCTGCGCTGTTATTGACAATGGGGGCGTTGGGTGACCGAATCGGCCATACGGCTATGCTGCGCGCGGGGATGTCCGTCTTCGGTCTGGCAAGTCTGTCCGGAGCATTTGCTGGTTCTGCATGGCACCTGATAGCCGCACGCGTCTTTATGGGCGTGGGCGCAGCGATGATCATGCCGGCCACTCTGGCGCTTATTTCGAGTATATTCCCCCCTGAAGAACGCGGCAAGGCCATCGGTGCCTGGGGTGCGATGAACGGCCTCGGTGTCGTACTCGGTCCACTTCTCGGGGGTGGTTGCTTGAGCACTTTAACTGGAGTGCGATATTCCTCATTAATGTGCCGGTCGTCATCACGGCTTTGGTCGCAGGATTTTTCCTTATACCCAAAAGCCATGCTCGTGTCCGACGTCATATTGATTTGCCCGGAACCGCTCTATCGGCAGCGACCATCTTCCTACTGGTATTTGGAATCATCAAAGGAAATGACCTTAATTGGGCGCATCCATTGGTTTATGGAGCACTGGTGTCGTCTTTGATTTTCGGATTCCTGTTCTATTTGCGGGAGAGGCGAACCGACATCCCAATGCTCGACACCTCCCTTTTTAAGAATCCACATTTATTGGCTGGCAGCGGCGCTATAGCTATCATGACCTTTTCCATGTTTGGAGTTTTATTTGCGCTGACGCTGTACATGCAGTTTGTCAAAACCTACTCGCCTATGGAAACAGGCCTTCGCTTTCTCCCAATGGCCGCCGGGTATGCCTTTGGCTCTGTCTCCAGCCACCT